>USNB01000159.1 GCA_900555875.1 uncultured Eubacteriales bacterium | reverse complement strand
CTGAGCGAGAACGTTCCGCTTACGGCGGCAAATATCGCAAGTTCGGCTACCATGAACGGCAGACGTGCGGCGGCGGGCATAGCGGAACCTGCGAGCGATGTTATAAGAAAGCTGACGAGCGGGGAGGCTATGCCGACGGCAAGACCGAAGCGTACGCCGAGCAGACAGCCTGCGAGCAGCACGGGCAGATACATGGGCAGCCACGTCATGCCGCCAGCCGCGCCCGCGGCTATATGCACGATCTGCGGAAGCGCGACCGCGAGCGCGATGAGCGCCGCAGCTATGAATGTCTTGGCTGTGATCCGCGCACGGGCGGACACATTTTTTGAAACGAGTATATTTTCAAGCATATGATAGATCGATCTCCTTTATTTATAAGTATTTATATCTGTCAGAGCAATACTTTCGCGCAGCGTTCGAGTTCGTCGCGGATATGTATGTGCTGAGGGCATGCCTGTTCGCAGCGTCCGCACCTGATGCATTCGTTTGCGCGGGCTTTGCCGTGTCCGTCTACCAGCCAGCCTATCTGCGACTTGGCGTATGTGAGATTATCGAAATAGATATAGTCGTTCATCGCGTTGAACGTGCCCGATATGCCGATGTTTTTCGGGCATACCTTTGCGCAGTAATTGCACGTGGTGCAGGGGATAACGGGTATTTTCTTCAGCTCTTCCTGCGCCCGGGCTATCGTTTCGAACTGTGCGGACGTGAGACGCGTGAAATCGCGCATGTATGAGATATTGTCTTTCATCTGCGCTATCGTGCTCATTCCCGACAGTACGGTTATAACGCCGTCTAGACTTGCCGCATAGCGTACCGCCCAGCTTGCGACCGAAGAATCAGGCTCCGCCGCTTTGAATATATCCGCGACAGCTTTGGGCGGAGCGGCGAGCATGCCGCCGCGCACAGGCTCCATGATGACTACGGGCTTGCCGTGACGGCGTGCCGTTTCATAGCATTCGCGGGAGCGCACGGACGGAGCGTCCCAGTCGGCGTAATTGATCTGCAGCTGTACGAATTCGGCTTCGGGATGCGCGTTCAGTATCTCTTCAAGCTCTTCAGGCGTGGAGTGGAACGAGAAACCCACGTGCCGGATCAGCCCTTTTTCCTTCATTTCGAACGCCCAGTCCCACAGGCCGAAATCGTCGAAGAAATGAGTGCGGCTTTCGCCGAGATTGTGAAGGAGATAAAAATCGAAATATTCCGCCTTCGTCTGGCGCAGGGAGGTGTCGAACTGCGCGAGCGCGTCGTTACGCGTCTTGCAGTTTAACCATGCCGCGCATTTGGTGGCGAGCACGTATTTTTCGCGCGGATAGCGCTCTACGAGCGCCTGTCTTATCGCGTCCTCACTGCCGGCATATGCCCAGGCGGTGTCGAAATACGTGAAGCCCGCGTCAAGGAACAGGTCGACCATCTCGCTCGTTTCCGCAATGTCAATGCTCCCGTCCTTTTGCGGAAGGCGCATTAGCCCGAACCCGAGCTTTTTGATATCTTCTCCGAGGTATGCCATAAATTATCCTCCTTGCTTATCAATATCCGAAGTGTGCCGCTATTTCCTTCATGCGCGCAGACTGCGCTACATCGAACGGGCAGCGTTTGTCGCAGTGTCCGCAGTTTATGCAGTCCGAAGCGTGCAGCGCGAGTTTTCTGTAATGATCTGCGGCAAGCGTGTCGCCCGCACGCGCAAGATCGTAATATTTGTTTATCATGCCTATATCAAGACCGGCGGGACAGGGTTTGCAGTGATTGCAGTATACGCATTTTCCGAAAGCGTCTGCCGGAGCGAACGTGCTTATCACCGACCAGTCCTTATCCTCGTCCGGCGCGTCGAAGTATCCGAGTATGCGTTCAAGGTCCGCTTTTCCGCGAACGCCGGGCAAAACAGTGACTACGCCCGGCTTATCCAGCGCGTATTTGATACATTGATATTCCGAAAGCGCTTTTCCGAACGGGGAAGTGCGCGCGTCCAGGAGCTGCCCGCCCGAGAACGCTTTCATGACGGTGATCCCCACGCCCTCCGCCTCGCAGCGACGGTAGAGCTTTTCGCGTTCATCCGTTCCTCCGATGGCAAAATCGCCTTGGCGGTAGTCGTATGCGGGATTGATGCTGAACATGATGATATCCGGCAGTCCTGCGTCCAGCAGCTTGTTCGCGATAGCGGGCGAGTGCGTGGACAGCCCTATATGCCGGACGATCCCGTCCGCTTTGCATTCCTCGAGGTATCCGAGCGCGCCTTTGCGATACTTGTCCCAGTCTTCGGGTTCGTCTATGCAGTGGATAAAACCGTAATCTATATAGTCTGTGCCGAGCGCGGACAGCACGCCGGCGACAGAACGTTCGATCTCGCCGCGTTTTGTCGTCCAGCCGTATTCGCCGCCCGAATAGTCTGCGCCGAAGTGCACCTGAAAGAACACGTCACGTCTCACGTCTGCGAGCGCTTTGCCGTAATACGGAAAGCATGCACTTTCGCTTGCCGCAAGATCGTAGTAATTGACCCCGTTTTCGTAAGCCGTTCGGATCGTTTCACAGCCTTCGGTTTCACCCGCTTCGTGCACTGAACTTGCACCCATTCCGATAACGCCTATACGGTCGCCCGTCCTCGGATTTATGCGATATTCCATTGTTCCTCCGCTGAAATAAAATGAGAATAACCGTCCTGTCGGTTACCCTCTTTCCGGCGGGCATTGCCCGAACTTCTTTGATGATATTTTACCATGCCGCCACCCGATTTGTCAATACTCTTCCTGAAACCTCGTATATCAATTTTGCATGGTTTTGTTTGCTTTTTTGCTATATCAGTTGGGACGGCGCATAGTTGTATGCGGCGGAAGTATGTTCCCGCGTCATTCGGCGCGGTCACGTATAAGCCATCCCCGGTTGCCCCGCGGGGAGGCTGCCGCTATCGAATTGCAAGGCGAACAACGACCGGGGTGAGCGGAGTGAAACGTTCTTTATCAAGCTTCGATAAAATATAAAAAGATAAAAGAAAAAGGAGATAGATAAAGAAAAAGGATAGATAAAGAAAAAGGATAGATAAAGGGAAGAGAATAAATTTATTTTAAGTTTCTTGGCGGAAAGGGGTGCGGGGGAAACCGCCTTCTTTTCAAAGAAGGGGGTTTCCCCCGCAAAAATTCCT
>USNB01000158.1 GCA_900555875.1 uncultured Eubacteriales bacterium | reverse complement strand
GCTGACGGTAAAAGCGTCGGATATAAAGGAAGAGACGGAGGACAGCGGCGGTCCCAAAGGACCCACGACTACGCGTACCGCGGAGTTCACGATCGAGCTGGATAACGTTACCTCGCATTGGATAACGATCACCATCGTGTCCACCGATTCGAAGGCTTACAACGATTCCGAGGAGAGCAACAGACTCGTCATTGCTCAGTCATCCGAGGAAGAGCCGGGCGGCGGGGACAATCCCAAAGGCGGACCAAAATAAAAGCGTCTGCGGACGTTCGTTCGGACGGGGATATACGCGGGGCGGTTTGCCGCCCCGCGTCGTTCCCGTCGTATGACCCGCGCGGACGTTTTCACGGTTGACATTACGGGTCTCTTGGTGTAAAATCATTACGGGGAGGAAAGGTGATATGCCGTCATTCGCGAGCTTTTTTACGATAGTATTCGATTACGTTTTCGTCATACAGATGCTGACGGTGTCGCTCGCCGCGGCATATGTGCTTACGCCTCCGGACCTGGGGGGGGGTATTCGGTGCGAATGCGCGCGAAGAGCCTGGCGCTGTTCACGCTTAAGATCGCGGCGCTGTTCGCTTCGGAGACCGTTGTCAATCTTCTGCTGCACATGCTTTCCGCCGTTGCGCCGGCATTCGCCGGGATAAATTATCCTCTGGCGCATCTGTTGTCGGGAGCGTTTTACACGGCAGTCTTCTGCCGTTTCCCGATAAAGGCGAGAGTCAGCGCTGCGTCCGTGCTGTTCACGGACGTCATCGTGATAGCGGAATTGGGCAGGCGGCTGTCCAATATGCTGGGCGGAGCCGACTGGATGATCATACTCTCGTATGTTCTCATACTCGCGCTCGCCGTCCCCATGCGTATCATGGGACTTGAACGTTTTTCGCATATCCCTCCGTTCGCGGTCGTACTCACCGCGGTGGACTGCGCGGTGTCGTCGGTCATCGTCATCGTATATACGTCCATGTTCCTCGGCGATTTTCTCGACAGTAAGGCGAACGATTTCTTCTGTCTCGTTCTCGTCGGGCTGTATATCGTTTCCTTCGTCACTTACGTATTCGTGTATTCCATATGCAGGAAACACGACGAATCCCTTCTGCTCGTCGCGGAGAACAGGGAACTGCGCGCGGAAAAGTATATCCTCGGACTGTCCAGGCAGTCGATGGAGGATATGCGTATGATGCGTCACGACATGAAGAATCTCGTCAGGACCATGCGCATAATGCTCGATGAGGGACAGTACGATAGGCTGAAGGAATATTTCGACGGACTGTCGGAGGACGTTCTGCGCCCCGCATCCGTCATCGACAGCGGTAATCCGATGCTGGACGCGGTGCTCAACATGGAATCCGCAAAAGCCCGCACTTGCGGTATAGAGGCGGATATACGCGCGGTGGTGCCGCCCAGACTGCCGTTTGCGGATATAGATATCTGCCGTTTGCTGTCCAATCTCATGGACAACGCCATAGAGGCCATCGAGCGCGGCGGAGAAAGCGAAAGGGTGCTGACATGCTTTCTGCATGCGGACGACGAGTATCTTTATATATGCGTGAAAAACGCCTTCGTCCGCGAAGAGGGGAAACCGTTGCTGGATACGTCCAAGGGCGACGCCGAACGGCACGGCCTGGGTCACAGGATAGTGGAACGTATCGCGGAAAAATACCGCGGCTATGTCAATTACTCCGCGGAAAACGGCGAATTCATCGCCGAAGCCGCTCTCGATCTGCATTTTGCCGACGCGAAGAAAAATTCTTCGCCGGGCAGGTCATGAAAAACGCATCCCTGCTTTATCGCGGAGCAGGGATGCGTTTTATTCCGTTCGTTTTCATGCGTTCCGGTCATAACAGATCCCGCGTCCTCAGATAGCGCAGAAATTCGTTTCTGACGTCCTTTATGTTCCGGCGGCTGACGGGCACTTCGATCCCTCCTTCCAGCGTTACGGAAGTCATGTCCGCGCGCTTCATATACGCGAGATTTACGATGTAACCCTTATGCGTCCTCACGAATCCTTTTCCGGAGAGGACGTTTTCAAGATCGCCGAGTTTTTCGTTCGTGCGCAAGGGCGCGTCCATGCCGCGCACGTGGAGATACTGACTGCCGTTCAGGCTCTCGATGTAAACGATGTCTCCGATGTCTATGTTTTCCACCGTGCTGCCCGAACGCAGAACGAGATTGTGTTCTTCGCGGCTTTTTCCGAAATGCGAGATGAGCCGCCTGACCGTTTCGTCGCAGTCTTTTAAGAATTTGCTCTTGCGTATGAACGCGAACGGACGCGCGTTGAACGCGTCGTGCATCCTGTCCTCGCGCGACGACACGTAAACTATCTCCGCCGTTCTGCCTTCCTCGCGCAGTTTCATCCCGAGCGTTATGCCGTCCGCCGCAGGCATGTCGATGTCGAGGAATATCACGTCGTATGACTTTTTGCCGAGCGCCGCCGAAAACGAGCGCACGGAAGAGAACGCGTCGGTCACCGCTTTCGCACCGTATCTCGCGAAGGTCTCTTCGATCGCTTTTGCCGTTATGTCAAGCGTATCGGCATCGTCGTCGCACAGGATCGTTTCAAATCTGTTCATTATTTTATTATATACTTTATTGAGACTAAAGTCAATACCGTTTTTTTATTTACCGTTCATCTTTTGTAAGCTGCGGATCGGATCGGAGGCGCGGGAAGACCGGATATGCCGTTTCTTCCGCAAATCCCTTGCAATCGACGCCGCTTGGTGCTATAATGTTACGGATGACGATGACCGAATTTATCGAGAGTTACGCGCCGGTATACCGCGGACATACGCCGGGACACAAGGGCACGCTGGATCCGAGGGATATCACCGAAATTCCTGACGTCTTTCCCGGAGACCTGATCGAACGCGCGGAAGCGCGCGGAGCGGCGCTGTACGGAGCGGAAAAACTGCGTTTTTTAGTGGGAGGCTCGTCTATAGGCATAAAAGCCTCGGTGCTCGCGTCGGGAGCGAAGACTATCGTAACGGACGCATACCGTCATCGCGCGGTCGACGAGGCGGCGTATCTCGCGGGGGCGAAGCTTGTGCCCGCGGGCGGCGGGACGGACGGCAGCGGATTGCCCCGCATAACGACGCCGGAAGATATCGTCCGGGCGATGGAGGAGGAGGGAGCGGAGCTTGCCGTCGTACAGTATCCCGATTAT
>USNB01000157.1 GCA_900555875.1 uncultured Eubacteriales bacterium | reverse complement strand
CGCACTGTGTGCGCCAGGTTGCTCGCAACTTGCTTCGGCGTAACTTTGCTTCCTTGTTCAAAATTCGCTCGCAAGACTAAAATAAAAGTTGCGGGGGATACTGTCGCACTGTGTGCGCCAGGTTGCTCGCAACTTGCTTCGGCGTAACTTTGCTTCCTTACTCAAAATACGCTCGCAAGACGAACCGATTTAAACGTTTTGCTTTTTGCAAAACGTTAAAATGGTTCTTTTCCCCCTCTCTTCGCCACAGCAAAAACGGACGCACAGGGCGTCCGTTTCGTTGTGGCGGAGAGAGGGGGATTCGAACCCCCGGATACGTTTCCGCATCGCACGCTTTCCAAGCGTGTGCCTTCGACCACTCAACCATCTCTCCATGATAAGTGCTCTCGATTTTTTTGCGGTTTTTGTCCGCAGCTTGAATATAATACCACATCGTCGGGCAAAAATCAAGCGTATAAGCGCGGTAATCGTGCGGTTTTCGCACGGAATTTTCTCGATCGTACTTGCAAAGCGGCGTATGGCATGATATACTTTATTAAAAGACGAGCAAAAAGAAGAGGCGAAAAGAATGAACGGTCTTTTTTCATCTATAATGGATCTCCATGAAACGGAAGACGCGCGAACCGTACGTTCGGAACGAGAAATACGCGCGGCGGCAGAGCGCGAATTTTCTAACGCCGACGAGCTGTTTGCCGCGGCGGAAAAGGTCGGGATATCCGGCACGGATATCTTCCGGTCGCCGGAAGTGCTCTCTGAGATCCCGGTGCTGCCCGTCCGCAGGGCGGATGCGTTCGGCATCAAGAAACATACATGCGCGCAAGTCCCTTACATGCACGGACATGAATTTTATGAGCTGATATGCGTGTGCCGCGGAAAGTGCACGCAGCATTTTTCAGGCGGCGCGGAGACAGTCGTCGGAAGCAGAAAGATATGTCTCATCCCGCCCGGGACGATCCATTCTCTCGGAAGAAGCGGTAAGGGAGATGTTATTCTGAAAATGACGATACCCGTGCCGTTGTATGAGGAGACCGGAAGCCGAGCGGTCGGAACGCCGCCGTCGCCCGTAACTTTTGACGCTTCCGATACGTGTGAGTTTCTTGTTTACAGATTGCTTTCGGAAGATTCATACCGCAGGAACATGTATGCGCTTGCGGTACGCGGTCTTCTTATGCAGCTTTTTGCCGAATTGTCGCGTCCGGCGACGGATCACGGCAGATCCGTGCGTGAAAAGCTGCGCGGATATCTCGAATGGGATATATCGCGGGCATCGCTTGCCGGATTTGCGCGCGAGTGCGGCTACAGTACGGGACATGCGGGCAGAATGATAAGGTCGGGCACGGGCATGAGCTTTACGGACGCGGTATCCGGCTATCGCATGACGGAGGGCGCCCGTCTGCTGGCGGAAACGGCTATGCCCGTTGACGATATCGCTGTGAGCCTTGGATATGCAAATGCGTCGGGATTTTATAAGTCGTTCTGTGCGCATTACGGGATGACTCCGGGCGAGTATCGCAGAATGAACATGTCGTGAGCGGATAGTAATACGCGCTCTGCGGATATTGCGGAGCGGCTTCCGCTGTTGTACCATTATAAAAAACAGTGAGGCGGAAGATATCATGAAAGCAGAACGCATAAAACCGATATCCGTCGATAAGAAACAGGCTGCGGCGTATGCGCGGCTTGCGGCGACGGAACACGCGCATAAAACGGTATCACGCACCGAATATCTCGGCGGCGGTTCGTTCGGACGGGCGGTCGGAGTGAGATTTACAGACGGCAGCAGTATGGTCGTAAAACTTCTGCGGGCTAAGGGCATGGCGGAAAAGGAAGTCTTTGATCTGGGTCTGCTGTCCGCACATTGCCCGGTCAAGTTCCCGGAAGTATACTTCTTGCGGAAAGCGGACGACGCGATCCCGGTCGATTGCTACGGTATGGAGCGGCTGGACGGGAAGAGCGGGCTGCTCGCTCTCGGGATGCTGCTTCTTCCAAAACGCAGGCGGCTTGCATTTGCCGACGAAGTGACGACGGCTCTGCATTCGATCCATGAACATACCAACTCCAAATTCGGCGATACGATGCATCCGGAATACGATTCATGGCTCGATTTTTACAGACCGTTTGCCGAAGATGTGTATCTTAAGGCGAGAAAGCTGAATGCGGAGGGGTTTTTGCCGGACGACGTATTGAGCGCTATGCGCGCGGCATGGGAGAAATTCGACGTGATCTTTTCCGAGCTTCCCGACAGGGCTTGTCTCGTGCACGGCGATCTGAATATCGCCAACATAATGGTGGGCAAAGGTTACCGGATAACGGGTTTTATCGATCCGCTGAATTCGATGTACGCCGACAGGGAGTACGATCTTTTTCAGTTCGACAATCTGACGGGCAAACGTTTCTTGCTGCGTGAGACATATCTTAAAAAATACGGCGAGAGCAGATATTGTATGCAGAAGCTGGCGTTTTACGGATTATGGAACGAAGTGTATTGCTATATAAGGTCGGGCATGCTCATCGGGCTGATCATGCGTCCTTTGGTCAGGAACATGCACCGGCGGCTTAAGGAACTATGATCTCGCTCGGGGCACGTCTGTTCAGATCGCTTTTGCGCGTCTACACTTATCGCAGGCGTAAACTGCATATGTCGTTGTCCCGCACGGAGCGGCCGCGAAACGGGAAATACATGCCGCCCCGCGGCATGACTTTTGCCGTGCGTTCGTTCGGCGGCACGAAAACGGAGATATTTTCTCCGTCCGCCGTAAACGGAGATCTGATAGTGATGTTCCACGGCGGAGGGCACACGCAGGGGATGAACGATATGTATCGTCGGTTCGCTGCGCGTCTCGCGTCGGCGGCAATGCGCGATGTATATTGCATAGACTACACTCCCGGCGACGCTCTCGTATATCCGAGCGTGCATGACGAATGTTTTGCGGCGTATAAGGCGATAGCGGAGAGCGCGAAGGGAAGGGGCGTTGCATGTATCGGGGACAGTTTCGGCGCCGGACTCATGCTGTCATGCTGCCTGCGGCTGAGAGACGAAGGCGCGCCGCTTCCCGAAAAACTGGTCTGCGTATCGTGTTTCGCGGATCTTGCCGCCTCGGGCGACTCGTATCGCAAAAACTGTTATCGCGATCCCATGTATGCTTTGCCGAGAAGTCAGAGCTTCGCGGATAACGAGCGTTTTGTCCGACGTCGCACT
>USNB01000156.1 GCA_900555875.1 uncultured Eubacteriales bacterium | reverse complement strand
GAAACCGTTCCGCCCGCGCAGGGTCATACGCCGTGACCGATCTAACCGACTATCACCGTACCGTCGGACTTTATCTCTATACTGTCGCCCGTCTTTACCGTCTGCAGGAATTCGTCGCCCAGCATGTCTATCGCGATGACGTCGCTGTCCTCCCATATGCGCGCGAGCACTATGCCGCTCGCCGCAAGACTATCGATATGCTCGGAGAACAGGAACGCCGCGGGCGCGATCTTCATCGCACATACCGTCTGTATGACGAGGCCGCCCGTCGTCGAGCCGATGGTTATCGGCAGACACAGAGCCTTGCCCGTTATGTTCAGTCCGAATATATCGGGGTTATTCTGGTCGGACACTATCACCTGTTTCGCATTCTTCAGAGCGCTCTTCTGGAAAGTCGCGAGCGTGTTCACGCCGCCGTGCGAAACCACAGCTTCGCCTTTCCATTCTCCGCCCGCTATCGGTCTTCCTTTGAACTCTTTCATCTTCCGACCTCCTTTCCCGCAAGGACTTCGAGTATATCAGCATCCTTATAATATCTCGCTATCGAATACGTGCGCAGCTTGTTGCTGTTCGTGACGATCGCCCTTCCTTTAGTCATGGGATTATTGGTATACATGAGCGGACATATGCTCGTCAGTTTTACGCCGGCGCGCATGAGACGCGTATAATATCCCGTGCCCATAAACTTCTTTTTCACCTGCGGCGACGTCGTCATTATCGTGCGCACCGCCACTTTCTTCCTGCCGGCTGCCTCGAGCGCACGCTCTATATCGTCCGTCCAGTCGCACAACTGCTTATAACTGAGGTGAGGACAGCCGATGAAGCATAATCCGGGTTTTGCGTCCTTGTTCTTCCACATAACGGGATAGGACGAATACACGCGCTCAAGCTCCGCGTCGTCTATCACATACTCCTTGGCGTCCGGCAGGATGAGGCTCTCGCCCATCTCCACCGCTTCGGGAGTAAGTCCGTCTATATGATACAGCCCGACGGCTCCGTTGCTTGCCGTTGCCGCCCCGAAATCCTTCAGATACGCCTTTGCGTCGTCCGTCAGTTCGTTGCCGATGAACTTATCCAGACCTATGACGTACGGCACATCCTCCATCACCTTCATCCCTATAGCGCTGCCGAGCACCTGAGCTTCCGGTTTCTTTGTGGTTTTTACGATCACTCTCCACTTCGCTTTTCTTCCTTCGTCGGTCACGAGTCCGAAATACGGCACATACCCCACTATCGAACCGAACAGGTCGAGCATCCCGCTGTTGCGGTTGCACCTCGCGCCCAGCACGGAATTGGCATACACGACGGCGCTGCTTTCCGCCCAGCTGAGCACGTCGCCTTTTTCGGGGATATTTCCCACCTCATCGAGGTAACACGTACAAGTGAACGAATCGCTGTCCCGCAGTCCGACTTTCGCTAGCTGAACCTCATAATCGGCCTGCTTTTTATACATAACGTGAAAAGCGATCTTTTCAAGAATATTGCACCTGACGTTTTCGTAATCGAGCGGGCGGGGATCGACGGTGAATTTGCCTTCGGCGGTTATCCCCGCGTCTATGAGCTTATCCATCGTGGAGAACAGCGGTTTCATCAGCGCTATACCGAAGCTCGTCACGAGATGTCCGTCTTTATGCGTGACCGGAACGAGCTTTTCGGCGCCGAAAATATCGCCGAACATGACGACGGTCTTCATGACTTTCGCCATGACTTCACCGCGCGAACCTTCGAGAACGGCTTTCTGCTCGTCCGTCAGTTTCATTTTGTATTCCATTATTTTCCTCCTTTCAGATATTTCCGTATGTCATATTTTACCATATCCGTCGGCATTTGTAAATAGATATACGAAAAATAGACGTAAATTTGAGTTCCCGCATCCGGAACTTATAGCTCAAACGATTGCCAATCGCAACGAAAAGCGGTATAATCATATCATGATAAAATTAGTTGCGGCAACACGGAACAAAGGAAAACTCGCAGAACTGACGGAAATGCTCGGCGACCGTTATGAGATACTCCCCGTATCCGAATTTTCCGACGCGGAACCCGAAGAAAACGGAGGGTCATTTGAGGAAAACGCACGCATAAAAGCGCGCGCGGCGTATGCCGCAAGCGGACTTCCCTCTTTCGGCGACGATTCCGGATTGTGCGTGGACGCCCTCGGCGGCGCTCCCGGCATATATTCGTCGAGATACGCGGAAAATGCCGCGGCGCGCAACGCCAAACTGCTTGCGGCGCTCTCCGGAGTACCCGAAAACAAACGCACCGCGAGATTCGTCTGCTCCATAGTCTATTACGACGGAAAGCGCGAATTCTCCGTATGCGGGGAATGCAAAGGCAGCATACTTTTTGAAGAAACAGGTACCGAAGGCTTCGGGTACGATCCCGTATTCCGCTCCGACGATCTCGGCAAGCCGTTCGGGCTTGCCTCTCCGGAAGAAAAAGACAGAGTATCGCACCGCGGACGCGCCGTCAGACAGCTTGCGGAAAAGCTGAAAGAAATATTCGACTGAAACAGAGGTTTTTATGAGAGCGATCGTTTTGTCCGATACACACGGCAGCAGAAAAAAACTTTACGATATAGTGAGCGGACTCGGCATGTTCGACGTGCTCGTGCACCTCGGAGACGGAGTATCCGATCTCAATGCCGTAAAGCCGTATATACAGGCGGATATCGTTGCGGTCAAAGGCAACAACGATATATTCTCTTACCTGCCCGAGTTCAGGGTGATCGAGCTTTGCGGACAAAAAATATACTGTTGCCACGGACATAATGCCGGGGTAAGAAACGGCCGCGCCGCGCTCGCAAAACTCGCAAAAGACGCGGGATGCTCCGTAGCGCTGTACGGACACACCCACTCTATAGCGGACGAGACGATAGACGGCGTAAGATGCATGAATCCCGGCTCCATAGGTTATCCGATCGGAGGAGCCGCGGTGATAGAGATAACGGATACCGACGGAATGTTCCGCGCAGAGATCGTAAAAGAGCCGTGACGGCGGCAAAAAACTCTTGCAAAATATTGCAATTAGTGACGAAAATCACCCCGAAAATATTTGACAAAGAATTTCTATTATGATAGAATGCTTAAGCACCGAATGCGAAACGGGTCTTGCGATAGCCGCCGAGAACGTGCCGCCCATCGGCGCAAGCTCGTGCGGGTGTAGTTCAATGGTAGAATCCCAGCCTTCCAAGCTGGTCGTGTGGGTTC
>USNB01000155.1 GCA_900555875.1 uncultured Eubacteriales bacterium | reverse complement strand
ACAGTCTCACTCCACTCGCCCTGTCCGTCGGTCGCGCCTTCGGCGCTTTGCGACGGACCTCCCTCCCTTAGGCAATAAGGGAGGGCTTATACTTGTGCCGCGTCATGAGCGCGGGAATTTATTATTTACGAGCGAATACGAGTCTGCTCTCTTGCCTCACCACAGCCGAGCCGCCGACAGGCTTATTTATTAAAATGCGACCGCTCTCTCGTCTCCCCTTGTTGCCCAAGGGGAGGTGCCCTGCGCTCCGCGCGGGGCGGAGAAGGGTGGAGTGAAACATTCATCGTCAAGCCTCTTTTGAGTGGCTGTTCACGATATTTTTTCGCCGATACGTCTTTTTTCGTAAAAAGGCGGTCAAAACGCTTTATTTATTTATCGAAATAAAGTATAATGATTATCTAAACATCTTTTGATCTACGGAGGAGGAAATTTATAATGAAGAAATTGCTTACCGCAGTGCTTTGCGCGGCGCTCTGCGTCGGAACGGTAGCGGCGCTGCCTCTCGGCTTTGCCGGTTGCGGAGACGACAATACGATAGTTGTCGGCTATACTATATATGAGCCGATGAATTATATGGAAAACGGCGAGCTTACCGGTCACGATACCGAACTTGCGCAGCTCGTGCTCGGCGATATGCTCGGGTATAATGTAGAATTCCGTGAGATACAGTGGGACTATAAGGTCATGGAACTCGAATCTCACAACATAGATGTCATATGGAACGGAATGACGATAACGGACGAGCTTAAGGAATCCATACTTATTTCCGAATCGTATATGGTCAATCAGCAGGTGCTGGTCGCCCCCACGGACGAACTTGCCGATTACGCCGATACCTCAGATCTCGTCGGTATAACGGTAGCGGTGGAGAGCGGCAGTGCTGCGGATAATCTCGTGTCCGACATAGACGGCATTGTCGACGGCGATATAAACAGAGCTGCGTCTCAGGCAGCCGCGCTCATGGAGGTGGGTGCGGGTACGTCTGATGCCGCGGTCATAGATATCACCATGGCTCAGTCGATGACCGGAGAGGGCACGAACTATGCAAATATCGGGTATAAGGATGTCGGGTTCCCCGAAGAGTTGTACGGCGTGGGCATGAGAAAGGACGATACCGAGCTTTGCAATAAGATAAACGAGGCGCTTGCCGAACTTGAGGCGAAAGGCACTCTGGACGAGCTTTATCAGAAATATCTCGGCTGAGAGGAGAACGGATGTTTACTGAAGTAACGCTGTCGCTGCTCGAAGGCTTCGGCACCACATGCCTGATCTTTATAGTCACTCTCGCCGCGTCGCTCGTCCTCGGACTCGTCATAGCGTTCGGCACGATGTCGCGGTTCAAGTGGCTCAGAGCGATACTTAAAACCGTGATCTGGATCATCAGGGGAACTCCTCTGATGCTCCAGGTCATGGTCATTTTCTATGTCCCCGGGTTCGTGTTCCATGTGACGTTGTTTCCGCGTCTCGTGGCTGTGTTCATCGCATTCATCATCAATTATTCGTGCTATTTTTCGGAGATCTATCGCGGCGGTATTGAGAGCATAAGCAAGGGGCAGTACGAAGCGGGACAGGTGCTCGGCATGACGAAGGCGCAGATATTCTTCCGAGTCGTGCTCGTGCAGGTGATAAAGCGCATCATCCCGCCTATGTCCAATGAGATAATGACGCTCGTAAAGGATACGTCGCTTGCCCGCGTCATACTCGTGGAAGAGATAATAAAACACGCCGAAGATTTCATAATGCGCGGCATAGTCTGGCCGCTGTTCTACAGCGCTGTGTTCTATCTCGTGTTCGTCGGTATCCTCACTCTGGTGTTCAGGTACGCCGAAAAGAAACTGAGCTACTTCAAGGTGTAAAGCTATGGCATTTCTGAGAATAGAAAATTACAGGAAATCATTCGGCAGCACCGAAGTGCTCAAAGGCGTGTCCTTTGAGCTGGAGAAAGGTCAGGTGCTCGCCATAATAGGTTCGTCCGGCGGAGGCAAGACCACGCTGCTGCGTTGTATCAATTTTCTCGAAACGGCGGACGAAGGGCGGTTGTATCTCGGCGGAGAGCTGCTTTTCGATGCGGCGGAGGAAAAGTCGCGCAGGGCGAAAGACGAGGAGATAAGGCGCAAGCGCCTGCACTTCGGACTCGTGTTCCAGCAGTTCAATCTTTTCCCGCAGTACAGCGTGCTCGGCAACGTCACTCTTGCGCGGCGTCTGCTCGACAAGCAGATGATAGCGGGCTTAAAGCGGCAGCTGCGAGCCGGCGGCGTATCGGGTAAGGAACTGAAAGAGCGCGTTGCGCTTGCCGCAGCGGAAGCGGAAGCGCGAACCAATGCGGAGGCGTTGGCTCTCATCGACCGCGTCGGACTTTCGGATAAGCTGAACGCATATCCCTGCGAGCTTTCCGGAGGGCAGTGCCAGCGCGTGGCGATAGCCCGTGCGCTCGCTCTCACGCCCGACGTGCTGTGCTTCGATGAACCGACAAGCGCGCTCGATCCCGAACTGACGGGCGAAGTGCTGCGCGTCATACGCGGTCTTAAGAGCGGCGATCGCACGATGATCGTCGTGACGCACGAAATGGAGTTTGCCCGCAGCGTTGCGGATAAAGTCATATTTATTTCGGACGGCGTGATAGAAGAGCAGGGCACTCCCGAAGAGGTGTTCGACGCTCCGAAAAGCGAAAAGACCAGAGCATTTCTGTCAAAACGTTCGGAAGGGGACGGAAAAGCGATTCTTGACGATGACGGCGCCGTGTGACGGTGCGTGCTGTCGCGCCGCACGGCTTGCCGCGGAAACGGCATTTTCGTAATGAGGGATAAAGTGAAACGCAACAGACGGCTGCCCGATCTCGGAAAGGATCCGGTCGGGAAGCTCGTCGTAAAATTGGCTGTGCCCGCGATAGCGGCGCAGCTTATAAATTTGCTCTACAATATGGTCGACCGTATGTATGTCGGCGCATTGCCGGGAGAAGGCACTCAGGCGCTCGCCGCTCTCGGCGTGGTGTTCCCGATAACACTGATCGTGACGGCGTTCGGCTATCTCGTAGGGCTGGGCGGCGCGCCTGTCGCAAACATGCGCATGGGCGAGGGTAAGCCGGAAGAGGCAAACAAGGTGTTCTGCAACGCGTTCGTTATGCTCGTCGTGTTCGGCATAGCGCTTACGGCCGTCGTACTGACCGCGGGCGACGCGCTTCTCGTGCTGTTCGGAGCGCCGGACGACTGCATGACTCA
>USNB01000154.1 GCA_900555875.1 uncultured Eubacteriales bacterium | reverse complement strand
CGGCTGGCGGGAACGGTCGCCGTGGAGTTGATGAGCCCCTCTTCCTGCGCGGAGCCCGAGTAGCCCGAGCCCGTCTTGTTGCGCAGGTCGGTATATTCCGCTTCGAAGCGCGTCACGCCGCTCACCTTCGCGTCCTCGATGTGTATGCTGACTATCGCATTATCCGACGTAAAGCCCTCGGCGGACGCCATTACGGTCAGCTGCACCATCTTGGCGGACCGGACGGGAGTGCCGGTGAGCACGCCTTCCGGCGAGAGCGAAAGCCCCTCGGGGAGCGCGGACAGTGCGGTATACGTTATGGGCGTATCGGTATTCTCATGACCCGACGGGAAGCGCGCGCCCGCGATATCCAGCGAGCATTCCTCGCCGACGTACAGGTCGTTCGCAGAGTCGGTGTAAAGCGTCATGTTGTCATATATGAGAGTGACGAGCACGCTGAGTTCCAGATCGATGGAGACGGGCTCGCAGCCCTCCGCGGACGCGACGACCGTGAACGCATAGTCGCCCGTCCGAGTAGTCCTGCCCGCAAGCGTGCCGTCGGGATAGAGCGTGAGCCCCGAAGGCAGACTGCCGTCCGTCACTTCATACGTCACGGTCTGGCGGTTGGATGCGCTCGCGCTCACCGCGCCGTATACGAACACGTTCGTGCCCGACTCTACGGGATCTATGCTCTCGGTACGCATCGTTATCCTGCCTTCCGTAGGCTCGCTCGCAAGCGAAGGCGCGATGCGCAGCTCGAATTCCGCGACAGCCATCGCATAGCCGGAAGCAGTCGCCCTGACCGTGAACGAAAACGTTCCTTCCGCCTCGGGGACGCCGTGCACCACGCCCGTATTCGTCAGCTCCAGACCGGCGGGAAGCGTCGACTCTTTGTTAAGAGAATAGGAGACCACGGGCGTTGCGGTCGAACCCGTGCCGTTATATGCGCCCGCTACGTTGCCCGTATAATACTCGCCCACCGTCGCGCGGCGGAGCGAACCTGCATCGTAATCCAGCCACGCGTTGGTGACGTTCAGCGTTATCTCCGCAGTCGCGGACTCGCAGTCGGTCGCGGAAGCGGTGACGGAGAATACATATTCCCCGTTGCTCTCCGCCATGCCGGACAGTACGCCCGCGGGAGAAAGCGTCACGCCTGCGGGCAGTTCGCTGCCCTCGGCAAGCGCGTAAGTCACGCCCTCGAGATATGAGCCGGAGGACGTTGCCGCCGAAGCTATGTCGCGCTCGAACGCCGTGTTCCTCGCCACTCTCACGACGGCGGCGTCATACGCAAGCTCGCCCTCTGAAATGTTTATCGTGAATTCGGCTGTAGCGGTCGCTCCGTCGCCCGTCGCCGTAACGGAGAACTTCTGTCCGTCCGCGCGCGCGGCGGGAATGCCCTCTATAAAACCGTCCGCGTCCATCGTCAGCCCGGCGGGCAGGGAGCTGCCCTCGGCAAGCGCGTAAGTTATCGT
Source organism: uncultured Eubacteriales bacterium (assembly GCA_900555875.1). Classification (GTDB taxonomy): domain Bacteria; phylum Bacillota; class Clostridia; order Christensenellales; family Pumilibacteraceae; genus Protoclostridium. Next base: position 1,810 of record USNB01000154.1, on the reverse strand, counting down.
ATCCGATCCCGACGCGGTGCCGACGTATGCGCTGTACTCCTCGCCGACGCGCCCCTCCATGAGCGTGCCGCCCGAGTACGATATGCTCGTTCCGCATCCGGACATAAAAAACGGTAATGCGAGAACGGCGCACATGACGAAGGCAAATACCGGTATCAAAATTTTTTTTGCATATTTTTTCATATTCGATCCTCGACCTGCAAGAGACGGAACAGGCGAACGGACTCGTCGATCTATTCGCCTGTTCTTCTCCCGCGCCGCCCGTGCGGGCGGCTCATGTTTCGTTATGCTTACTTATTGCCTTTGCGGCTCTTGCGCACGGCTATCGCCGCGAGCGCGACGCCTGCAAGCGCTATCGCAACGATGACCACGGTGCCTGCGACGTTGCTTCCGCATCCGCCGTCGGACGCCGCCGCGACTACGCCGGCATTGATGGTCGTGCCGTCCGACATCGTGAGTATGAGTTCGCCGTTATCGTTGATCTCGGCACCCGTCACGCTCACGCCATCGGCGCCATCCGCACCTGCCGCGCCCGGAGCACCGTCTGCGCCGTCCGCGCCATCGGCTCCGTCTGCGCCGTCCGCTCCGTCGGCTCCTGCAGGGCCCTGAGGACCGGCTGCGCCTTCGAGGGATGCGAGCGCATCCTCAAGAGCCTCCAGCCTGTCTTTGAGCGCCTCGGTGGACATGTCACCGGATGCGGCGCTCACCGCTGCTATAGCTGCCTTGAGCGTTGCGATATCATCAGTTACATCTTCGCCGGCTTCGACCTTTGTAACGATATCGAGTATCATGTCCGCAAGATCGTATGCCGAAGGCTCCATTACCTTGAGCGTGAATTTGGTTATGGCATTGTCCGCATTCTTGAAGATCACCCACTTATCCTGTTCGGTCGCGCCTTCCGCCGTCACGCACACTTTGACGGAATATTCCCCTCCGTCGAAGGTAGCGGGAACGGTGCCGGAGATAACGCCCGTCTCGGGATCGAGCGAGAGACCTTCGGGCATCTCGCCGAGCTGCATGCGATACTGGATATCCGAGCTCGCAAGATCGGCGTCCGCAACGCTATAGCTGAACGGGATACCCTTGAGGACTATCACGGTCTCGCCTTCCACATTATAATCGCTGAGGTTATAGCCTCTCGACTTGGTGGCGTCGTCGTTACCTTCCGCAAGGAAATCGAACGCGTAGCCGTTCATCGTGGCGTTGCTGTTGACGAGGCAGTATGCCTGACGCTTCACGCAATCATAGATAGCCTGAAGGTGCGAAGGCGTACATTCGCTCGTAAGGAACGCCGTGCCGTTCTTGGGCTGACCGAATATGGTCGCGAAGTCCATACCGTTCTGTACGCGGAGGTCGAGACCGATATCGCCGCCCGCGCGGATCATCATGTTGGCGTTCATGCCGCCGTTCTTGGACTGGAACGCATCCGTCGTGAACTGGCCGATGATGCCCCATTCCTCACGCACAAGCCCGGTGAGAAGGTCGTAGCATGCGCCCGCCCACTCGAAGCCGAAGCGGTTGAAGGAGGTCATGAACGCTGCGGGAGTCGCTACGCCCGAGGTAGTCTCTATGTCATTTACCGCCTTTGCCGCCATCTCGAAGGGACGGAGATAGATCTGACGCGCGGTCTGTTCGTCCGCCCAGACGGACATATTGTTGTTCTCGCGCGCGGTCTCCATGTCGTTGAGCGCGAAGTGCTTCATGTAGCAGAGGAGACCGTGCTCCGCCGCACCCGTGACGACCGCGGAAGCCATCGCGCCGGAGAGCAGCACGTCCTCGCTGTAGTACTCGAAGTTACGGCCGCCGAACT
>USNB01000153.1 GCA_900555875.1 uncultured Eubacteriales bacterium | reverse complement strand
CTTCTTCATCCGGTCCCTGAACGGACTCCGCCCCGCCGCTGCGCTTCTTCTTCCCCGAGCGTACAGCGATGACGACGGCGATGATTATCACGGCAACGAGCACGACTGCGGCAGCCGCTATACCTGCTATTATCCATGTATCCGACAGTCCGGATGAGCATATCAACATATCCGCGATCTCCTTTGTATCGTATTTATGTTATTATAACACATTTCGCCATCGTTTTCAAGGGGTTTACGGGAACATTTTCATCTCTGATCGGGATATATAAACATATCCAGCACGTGAGCCGGCCCTTCGTCTGCCGCGGACGGCGCGATGAGCTTTGCAGCCGCGACGCAGCCCGGCATGGCGTTTCTCACCGCCACGGGCAAACCGACCGCACCCAGCATGTCGACGTCGTTGTCCGCGTCGCCGAATGCGGCGGTATCGTCTTTTGTAAGCCCCAGCTTTTCGGTCATGAACTTCACGGCGCTGCCTTTACCCGACTGCGCGGGCACAAGCTCGAGATATGTCTCTCCGCTGAACATGAAGCGAGAACCCGCGAGCCGCATGCGGGCGACGTCTTCCAGAGCCGCCCGTGAAGCCGTCGACGACAATATCATCATCTTGTCGAACTCTCCGTCGTATTCACGGGCGATATCGGCATAAGGCAGATAGGTTATCGGACAGCCCGTCAGACGCGCGTAATTTTCGGATATGTCCGTCTTTTCCCGCGCGAACACGTCGCCGTCGGCATGGAACACGACGTCGCAGCCCGCCTTATACGCCGCGTCCGACGCACGTATGACGTCACGTTTATCCGCATACAGCCTGCGAAGCTCCCTGCCGTCGCCGTCCACTATGACGCCGCCCTGGAGGCATATGTAAGGGATACCGGTCGCGTCGCCGTATACGGACGCGAGGCGATGCTCGAGGCTTTTTCTGCTCCTGCCGGAGCATATGACGAACGTGCCGCCCGCGGCGCGGTATGCGGCTATCATGCGGCGGGTGTACTCGCCCACTTCGCGACCGCTGACCGCAAGAGTGTCGTCGAAATCACAGAATACGAGTTTATACTTTACCAATGTCATCCTCCGTTTTTCCGTGGAAATGTTCATATACCGCCAGCGCCGCCGGCTTTGTCATGCCTGCCGTGGTCTCCAGCGCCTCAAGGGGCAGGCTGCGGATGCGCTCCACCGAGCCGTATGCCGCAAGAAGCAGTTTGCTCTTCTTCTCGCCTATGCCGGGTATGCTCACAAGCTCGGTATTGATACGCTTCATGCGCGTGTTCCTGTGATACGTTATCGCGAAACGGTGCGCTTCGTCGCGCACGCGCTGCAACAATTTCAGCGCCGCGCTGTCGCGAGAAAGAAGCACGGGATCGGGCGATCCCATCGTGAATATCTCCTCTTCGCGCTTGGCGAGACCGACCATGGGAATATCGAACCCGGCTTCTTTCATGACGGCGTGCGCGGCGTGGAGCTGTCCTTTGCCGCCGTCTATCACTATAAGATCGGGCAGCTCGGCAAATTTCTCGTCCCCCGCCTTCGCATGCGCGAGACGGCGCGTGAGCACTTCCGCCATACAGTGGAAATCGTCATTGCCTTCCACGGTTTTTATGCGGTATCTGCGGTATTCGGACGAGGCTTTCGCTCCGTTTATGAAGCATACGCCGCTGGCGACCTTGTCCGTGCCCGAGATGTGCGATATATCGTAGCACTCGATACGGCGCGCGCTCTTCAGTCCCAGCCGTTCGCACAGCATATCGCACGCGCCGAACGTGCGTTCGCGCTCGCGCAGCTCCTTGTCCGCGCTCTTTTCCATGCACTCGCGCGCGTTCTCCTCCGCCGTGCGCACGAGATCGCGCCGCATTCCCTTCTGCGGGCGGCGTATGTGCACGGGTCCGCCGCGCCTGTCTGACAGACACTTCTCCAGCGCTTCCTCGGCTACGGGCACGTTCACGAACACCGACAGCGGCACGGGTGCGGTCTCGTAATACTGCATGATGAACGACGCGAGAGCTTCTCCGTCCTCGCCCGCGTCGGCGGACGGAAAATTCCCCGCCGGCAGCAATTTATTCCCGCGCACGGGCATGACGGAGACAGCGGAACGCAGTCCGTCCGTCACGTATGCGAAATAGTCGGAATCCTCCACCGACAGATCCGCAAGCGTGCGCTCGTTCATGGTCTTTATATCCGCGATCAGACCCCGATAACGTATGGCGCGTTCGAAATCCTCCGCTTCCGCGGCTTCCGCCATCTTTTCCGTCAGTATCCTGAGCGCCGTGTCGTCGCGCCCGGAAAGAAAATCCGTCGCGCCCTTTACCGCTGAGGCATACTCCGTGCGGCTCACTGCGCCCGTGCAGGGAGCAAGACAAAGCCCTATATGCCAGTCAAGGCACTCGCGTTTAGCGCGCATGGCGCGCGGACACGTGCGCACGCCGTATACGGACTTGATCACGTTCACCATGTTTTTTGCCGTGAGCGCGGCGCCGAACGGACCGTAGTATTTCGCGCCGTCCCGCTTGGGGTGACGCGTCACTTCCATATTGGGATATTTTTCGCGCAGATCGATGCGGATATACGCCGCCTGCCCCTTGTCGTCTTTGAGCAGGATATTATAGCGCGGCATGTGCTTTTTGATGAGCGTCGATTCGAGGACGAGCGCGTCCGCCTCCGTAAGGGTGACGATATATTCGAAATCGTCCACGTTATCCACCATAGCCTGCACTTTTACGGGCTTGGGAGACGAACGGAAATACTGCGTTACCCTGCGTTTGAGTATCACCGCTTTGCCGACGTATATGATGTTCCCGCGGGCGTCTTTCATGATGTATACGCCCGGTTTTTCGGGAAGCTCCTTTATTTTTGGTTCGACCTTATCCCTGTTGAACATAACTCGTTATTTACAGTCCAGCCAGCTCTTTCCCGTGCGCACGGACGCGACGAGCGGGACCTTCAGCTCGACGGCGTTCTCCATTTCGCGCTTGAGTATGCACGCGGCTTTTTCCGCCTCGTCCTCCGGACAGTCGAGGATGAGCTCGTCGTGCACCTGAAGGATGAGTCTGGAACGCATGCCGCGCAGCGCTTCATACACTCTTATCATCGCTATCTTTATGATATCGGCGGCAGTGGACTGGAGCGGCATATTCATGGCGGCGCGTTCGCCGAAACTGCGGCGGCGGTAGTCGCCGGACTTCAGCTCGGCGATCACCCTGCGCCTGCCGAACAGGCTTTCGGCATATCCTTTATCGCGTGCGCCGGCCACCACTTCGTCAAGATACTCGCGGACGCGAGGATAACGGCTGAAATACATGTCTATA
>USNB01000152.1 GCA_900555875.1 uncultured Eubacteriales bacterium | reverse complement strand
CTTCGCGAGCGAAGGAACGTCCGCGCGGGTGCATTCGAAACGCACGCCGTGCCCGCGGCACACCTCTTCGACGAGTTTTTCATCGGCATCGGCTTCTGCGCCGCGTATCATGTGATTGACGTGCAGTACGACGAGATCTTCCGCCGGAACGAGCGAAAAACGCAACAGGCAGTCAAGCAGGCACATGGAATCCCTGCCCCCGCTGACCGCCACCGCCGCCCTCCCGGAGACCTCGGCTTTTATTATCGCTTTGACTTTATCCGTCAGATCCATATCTCTCCGTTACGGTTTGGGAGAATAGTTGGGCGACTCCTTGGTTATCGCTATATCGTGGGGATGGCTCTCGATGAGAGACGCGCTCGTTATCTTGACGAACCTTCCGTTGTGTCTGAGGTCGTCGATCGTCGCCTGTCCCACATAACCCATACCGCTGCGCAGACCGCCGAGAAGCTGATATACGATGTCCGCAAGCGCGCCCCTGAACGGCACTCGACCTTCCACGCCCTCGGGCACGAACTTATTGGCCGAGGACACCTCGCCCTGGAAGTATCTGTCCTTGCTGCCGAGAGGCATGGCGCCCAGGCTGCCCATTCCGCGGTAGGACTTGAAGCTCCTTCCCTGGTATATCTCAAGTTCTCCCGGGCTTTCTTCCGTACCTGCGAGCAGACTGCCGAGCATGACGGCGTTCGCGCCTGCCGCGATAGCTTTGGTTATGTCTCCGGAGTACTTTATGCCTCCGTCGCCTATTATCGCCTTTCCCATCTTGTCCGCGACCTCGCCGCAATCCATGATCGCGGTTATCTGAGGCACTCCGATACCCGCGACTATGCGAGTCGTACATATGGATCCGGGGCCCATACCGACCTTTACGACGTCGGCGCCGCGTTTTATCAGCGCTTCAGTCGCAGCCGCGGTAGCCACGTTGCCCGCGATGAGAGTCAAGTCGGGGAATGCGTTCTTTACTTTTTCCACCGCATCGAGAACCATATAATTATGACCGTGAGCGGAATCGAGCGCAAGTACGTCCACGCCCGCTTTTACGAGAGCCGAAGCCCTGTCGAGACAATCCCTTCCGCTGCCTATCGCCGCGCCGCAAAGCAGTCTGCCCTTGGCGTCCTTCGCACTGTTGGGATATTTTATGACTTTCTCTATATCCTTTATCGTTATGAGACCCTTGAGCTTAAAGTCCTTGTCGACGATGGGAAGCTTCTCTATCCTATGATGCGCGAGGATACGCTTGGCTTCTTCGAGAGTCGTCCCTTCGGGAGCGGTGACGAGATTCTTTTTGGTCATGACCTCGTCTATCTTCTTGTCAAAATTAGTCTCGAAACGCAGATCTCTGTTCGTCAGTATCCCGACGAGCTTTCCGGTGTTATCCGTTATCGGCACGCCCGAAATGCGGTATTTCTGCATGAGCGCGAGCGCGTCGTACAGCTTGTGTTCCCTCGAAAGAGAGAACGGATCGTTTATGACTCCGTTTTCGCTGCGCTTTACCTTGTCGACATGCTCCACCTGCTGTTCGATGGTCATGTTCTTGTGGATGATGCCCAGACCTCCCTCGCGGGCCATGGCTATCGCGAGCTTGGACTCGGTGACCGTATCCATTGCTGCGGATACGATGGGGATATTCAGTTCTATCGCGGGCGACAGTCTCGTTTTCAGACTTACGTCGCTTGGCAGGATATTGCTCTCCGCCGGGATGAGCAGCACGTCGTCGAATGTCAGTCCTTCCTTAATGATCTTTTCCATGGTCCCTCCGTTTTGCGAGTCTTCTATTTCTTCTCTTTTATCGTTTATTTATCGTTTTTTATCGCGTTTACCGTGTCCGAATACTCGGAATACGCGGACGACGCGAGCGCAACCGTCCAGTTCGCATCGAGTCCGGCGTCGCTTTCAGCCGTACAGAACGCATATGCGAGACGGTATAATTTATACTGGATGTACGCTTTGGCAAAGCCGTTTTCCTGTTCGCGGGCAAGCGCCGAGAGCACGTTAAATGCCTCGCGCACCGCGGCTCCGTCTCCGAGAACGGATACGTCCGACGACGCCGAAGCAAACGAAGTCAGTCCTTCGAGCGCATAGAACACGTCCTCTCCGCCCGTAAGCATTCCGGTCAGACGGCCGACGTGCACGGTGAGCGCATCGCCGAACGTCGTGCAGTCGGCATACCCATCGCCGAGCGATCCGTCGTAACTTACTCCGCTCATGCCGCACATGGCGGTCACCCTCTCGCCGAACACGTATGCGTCGTAGCCGTACACTGTGCACAGCAATTCGGGTCTGTCCGAATATACGTCCGAATAATACGCGTCCATCAGATCCGAATGCGCACTATGGCAGCTTGCGCCGAGATATGCCGAGCAAGCGTTGTAAAGATATACCGCATGGCGCTGCGAGCCGCTTTCCGAATACGCCACTCCCGCGATCTCCGCCGCGGAACCGGCAAGCGTTATGTAATCGCATCCGCCGTCCGTGCAGTCTTCGGAGTGATGCGCGCGGTCGAGAGCTTCGTCGGCATACATCGCCGCCATGCCGTATGCGCCGAGGGAACGGTACATCTCCATGTACGCGCGAGGAGCGAAACATCCGATAAGAGACATCACGAGAGCCGCCGCGGCTATGAATACCGCCGCAGATATCGCAGCCGTGCGCAGTATGAGGAGACCGAGAACATCCCCTCTTCCGCCGCCGGGCGACGTTTCGCCTTCCGTTTTGTCGATATCTTTTTCCATTATTGTTTTTTATTATAACATGCCGAGCGTTTTTAGTAAACCGTTTTTGCCCTCCGCTTGCAAGAAAATTTCACTCGCCGCCCCGCACGGCGCTCACTTCCCCGCTTTCGGCGTTTATCAGGACTGACGCAGACCTTTCCTCCGTCGTAAACGAAACATACCAATACCTGCCTCCTCCTTCCGTGACGGTATTGCGCGTCAGACGCAGCAATATCTCGCCTTCCGGATCCACCGTTTCGGATGCGAGCGTGAGCGCATACTCCCCGTCCGCCGTCGGCGGCGCGCCGGTCACCGTCAGCACGGTGTCCCCAACGGTCATTTCCAGCGACGTTATCCCGTCGTCCAGTCTGACGGGCGCTTCCGCGGAATAGCCGTCGTCGAACGGATGCGGAAAGAGCGGCATTTCGATACCGCCGCTCCCGGAAGCGAATGCGACGGGGACGCTTTCCTCCCCCGACGCATAACCCGTGAGCGTCACTACGGTATAATCCGTTCTGCCGTCGCGGCAGACCCCGTCCGCCGCAACGATGTCGAGCAGTTCGCAATATTCGGCGATCTCCGCGTTGGGCAATTGCCGCACCGCCGCCAGGAGCCGGCTTGCGATCG
>USNB01000151.1 GCA_900555875.1 uncultured Eubacteriales bacterium | reverse complement strand
CATACCAGGGATCGTCGGGCGAATCCTGATAACTGCGGTAAGTCTCGTAATGATCGTATTCGTACTCGATCGTATCGTTATCAAGAGTACGCTCATCTTTGCTCACGGGAGCGGGCTGCTTGAGACCCGTCGCGCGGCTTATCATATTTGCTTCAAGAGATGCGTTGACCGTCGAATAGTCGAACGTTCCGCCGTTATCCACGAACACGGGCTTGATCTCGGCGCCGGTATGAAGGTCGGTATCGCAGATGATCGTCTCGTCCACCGTGCGCGTGACGGAAACGACGGGAGTATGCGAATCGCGGTTAGCGGAGATGATATAGTCGCCCGCTTCCAGCTCATACGTCGTCTCGCCGTTGTCGTTTGCGTCGTTCCAGTCAAAGGATGCGAGATCCTGCGCGGCGAACCGTACCTGCACCGTCTGGTTCTGTCCGGGTTCGAGCATATCGGTCTTTGCGAAGCCGACGAGATTGGCGGCAGCTTTCTCTATGCCTCCCTCGGTATACGGAGGATTTGAATAGATCTGCACTACATCCTTGCCCGCAACGTCGCCCGTATTGGTGACCTTGATGCGGACGGTGACCGTCTGATTCGCGGCGGTTATCTCCGCGGTCTCGGGGATATCGGTGGAAAGCTCCCAATCGAAGGTCGTGTACGACAGACCGTAACCGAAGGGATAGAGCACGTTGGAGTATGCCTTTTCCTTATCCGCTTCCGCAGCGTCGGCATACAGCGTCTCGTAATAGCGGTAACCCATGTAGATGCCCTCGCGGTACTCTACAGTGCGGTAACCGGTGTCCTCGCCTTCCTCGTTATAATAGAATGCGTCCATCCTCGTGCCGTCGGAGTTCTTGTTCTGCTCGTTGGACGCGAAGTTGGTCCACGTCGGACCCTTCGTGAAGTCATTTTCCCATACTTCCACGGTCTTACCCGACGGGTTGACTTCGCCGTTCAGTATGCGGCCTATCGCGTCCTGCGCGTCGTTGCCCGGGTTGCCGATCCAAAGTATGGCGTCCACGCCGAGGTTGTCTTCCGTCTTCTCCTCCGCAAGCTCGGGGATCTGAAGGATGTTGGACGAGTTGATGAGAACTATGACCTTGTCGAAGTTGGCTTTTGCGTGTCTGATCAGCGCCTCTTCGTTGTCCTGGAGCTGGAGCGCGTGATCGTCGGGATCGCTGTGACCGGGAGCATCGTGAGCGAGGATGTCGCCGCCCTCCGATCCGATACGCGAGAGCGTGACTATCGCCGCGTCTCCGTAACCGTTATACGTCGAGGTGATCGCAGGCGTATAATAGGACATGTCCAGCTCGAGCATATGCTCATCCGACGAAAGGCTGCGCTGGAGCGCATACATGCTCATGACGCGCTGATTGACGTTAAAGCCCGCTCTCTCCATGCTCTGCTGGAGCGTAGTCACGTCATAGCCGTTGGACCCCGTCGAACCTGCGCCCGAACCTATCGTCGAATAGATCATCTGATAGGAATTGACGCCGAGCAGCGTGACGTCTTTCTCGTTTACCATGGGCAGAGCGTCGTTTTCGTTCTTAAGAAGCACGAATCCCTCTTCACCCAGCTTGATGTTGTGGTCGCGAGCCGCTCTCTGCTCCTCTTTCACCGTTTCGTAATCGAGGTAGAACTTACCTTCGTTCTCGAGGTGACCCGTCGTCGAACCTACGGGAGAGATCGTCTGCTCGGAAATATCGGGCAGATCGACGTCGTCGTCCGGCTCCTGACCGGGAGTATAATCCTCGCCCGGTTCGCCCTGAGGTCCCTGCGGCCCCTCGGGTCCCTGAGGACCGGTCGCGGGATAGTCCGTCTTTTCGCCGTTAACGTACCAGTTGCCGTTATCGCCTATGTAAGGTGCGTCTGACGAACCGCAAGCAGCGAGCGAAAAGCACATTATGATGCACAGTAAAACAGTGAGCAGCATAAGCGCCAGGGCTTTCCACTTCCTGGAAATGCTTTTTTTCATGCATTTTCCTCCTTTTTGTAGTCGGCTTTTCAGCCGCGAGATTTCCACACTTACCCCTCCTTTTCCGTGCGGAAAATACCGGATGAGCATGGTCAAGATAATTATATCACCCCCCCCCATTATAGTAACAAACGTTCGCGTTTATGGTAAATTTGTTCGCGGCATGGCGTATTGGATGGGACTATTGCATTAAAAGCTTAAAAACAATGCATTTTTTCCGACGCGCGTCTGCGGGAGTTATGCACTTGCCGGCCGCGTGCCGTTTTCGTCCGGAAAGACCGCCCGTTAAGGCGTTTACGCGTAAAAATGGTATTGACGAATGGAAAGAAACGTGTTATAATATCATGAACGGATGAAGATACGGAGAAACAAAGGCGTGAGCCAAAGGGGGATATCCGCTTATGTTCGAATTTCGCTATGCCGACCTTGACCTGGCGCACAGGTACGAAGAGGTCCCCGTGACGAAGCCGGACTTTGCCAAGCATTATCACGACTTTTACGAGCTGCTTTATTTTGTTTCCGGCGAATGTGAATTCGTCATGGAGGACGTGCGCTGCCGTTTCGGCGCGGGCGACGTCGTTTTCATCATGCCCGGAGAGCACCACTATCTCGACTACGGCACGTCGCCTGACAAACAGCCGTGCGAAAGCTGGTCGCTTAAATTCGGCGACGGCGCCATACCCGATTTTCTTATCGGCAGGCTGAGCGAAAAGGATAAGTTTTATACCGTTTCTCACGGCATGACCAGCCTGCTCGAAGATCTTGACATAATCGCCGGCTGCGACGACGAAGACGAGCGCGGCGTGCTTGCCGGCTGCAAGCTCGTCGAACTGCTCGTATTGCTCTCTCACACTCAGTGTAGCAACAAGCCGCTCAAAAAAAATAAGACCATCGCAAGGATAGTCGAATACGTGGATGCAAACCTCCGCGAGCCGCTCACGCTTGCAGACATATGCAACGAGCTGGGGCTGAGCAGGTCTTATCTCAGCAATAAATTCAGCGAATACATGAAGGTATCCGTCATACAATATGTACGCATAAAGAAGATCGTCGCGGCGCACCGCTGCATCGTCTTCGGCGAGCGTCCGACCAAAGCAGCCAAGGACTTCGGATTTACCGATTATTCCACGTTCTACCGCGCGTACATGAAGATCATCGGCCACGCACCCGTTAGCAAATGATCCTTGCGCGCCGCTTTCGCGAGGGGACACCCTCTTTGAAAAGAGGGTTTTCCCCTCGCGCTCCCTTTCCGAGAAACTGAAACCGTTCCTCCTTGCGCACCGCTCTTTTCCTTGCGCACCGCTCTTTTCCTTGCGCACCGCTATCGCTCGGCTCGCGCCGTGCGCTTCGTCTACACGCAAACGCTATCGTCTTTTTGGCTATAAACCGCATTTCCGAGTCGGCGCAGGGT
>USNB01000150.1 GCA_900555875.1 uncultured Eubacteriales bacterium | reverse complement strand
GCGTGCGCAGAAAGTCCCTGCATATCACGACGCGTTCGGGCATATGGAACGCGCCTGCGACGTTCTTATAGCCGCCCACGTCCACGCCCGTCTTGCCGCCTATGCCGCTGTCCACCATGGCGAGCAGCGTCGTGGGGACGTTTATCCACTTTATCCCGCGCATGAAACATGCGGCGGCAAAGCCTGCGGTATCTCCCGTAACGCCGCCGCCGACCGCGATGAGAATGGTCTGCCTGTCGCAGCCCGCCTCCACCATGTCGGATATCACGGAACCGACGGTGCTCAGGTTTTTGTATTTCTCTCCCGCACCGATCACCGTATGCCGCACGCCGGAAAACAGCGACGGATACAGATCGAACACGTTACCGTCCGTTACGGCGTATACGTTATCTCCGCCGAGCAGCCTTTCTGCCGCGGATATTTTATCCGTTATGCGAGCCTCGTTCATTTGCGCCTTCTTTCATCCATGCGGGACTTAAGCTCTTCCATCGTGTCTCCGCCGAACGTGTCGAGCAGCGCTTTCAGCGTTGCGAGCGCGACCACGCTCTCCATGACGACCACGGCCGCTTCCACCACGCATACGTCGCTGCGCTCTGTCGCCGCCGTAGTCTCCTCGCCGGTGGCGATATCCACGGTGCGAAGCGCGTTCATGAGCGTGGGGATGGGTTTGAACGCCGCAGTGAGCACGATATCCTCGCCGTTGCTCATGCCCGCGTCTATGCCGCCCGCCCGGTTAGTGTGCCTTCCGTCCGGGAATATCTCGTCGTGAGCTTCGCTGCCTTTGAGATACGCAAGTTTAGCGCCCATGCCGACGCTCACCGATTTTACGGCGTTTATGCCCATTATGTAAAACGCGTACAGCGCGTCCAGACGACGGTCGTACTCCACATAACTGCCCACGCCGTGCGGCATGCCCTTTACGGTCACTCTCACTTCGCCGCCCAGCGTATCGCCGTCCGCCTTGGCTTTATCTATCGCGGCGTGCTGCGCTTCCGTATCCTCTATCCCGCACACGTGGAGCACTTCGCCGGTCACGGTCACGCCAAGCTGTTCGAGCACCTGACGGCACATCGAACCGCCCGCCACGCGCGCCGCCGTCTCTCTCGCGCTCGCGCGTTCGAGAACGGGACGGGCGTTGTCGCCGAATCCGTATTTCTTCACGCCCGTCAGATCGGCGTGCCCGGGACGAACGCGGCTGAGCTTCTTTTTCGATATATCTCCGTCATACGGAGACATGACTTCCGTCCAATTTTCATAATCGCGGTTTTTCACGAAATACGCGACCGGACTTGCGAGGGTCACGCCGCCGTTGAGTCCGGACAGCACTTCGACGCGATCGGTCTCGATCTTCTGTCTGTCTCCCCTGCCGTAGCCGCGCTGGCGGCGGGCAAGATCCGCGTTTACCTTTTCTATGTCTATCCTTGCGCCCGAGGGCAGTCCCTCGAGTATGCCTGTGAGCCCTATGCCGTGGCTCTCTCCGGCGGTAAGCAATCTCATCCGAGTATCTCCTTTGCCTTTTTATAATCCCTTTCGCACGAGAGTTCCAGTCTGAGCGCTCCGCCCGAACCTTCTCTCGAATGTACTACGGAAAGGTTTTCTATGTTTATCCCGGCAGCCGTCAGTTTCGTCAGCACTCCCGCTATCGAACCGACGCAGTCGGGCACATCCGCGTATATCGTGTATTCGCTCATGAACCGCCTGCGATCTACGAGCTTATCCCGTTTGCTTTTCGCCGACGAGAGGAATCCCGTTATGTCCCGCCCCGCAGCGATATCGTCGCGCAAAGCGGACAGCGTGCGGATGTAATCGTCCATATCGGACACGATGTTGTCGCGGTTGAGCCGCGCGACCGTATTCCAGAACTCCGGCGACGACGACGCGATGCGGGTCGTATCCATAAAACCCGTTCCCACGATCTTTTCGTCCCCCGTCATAGCCGACTGTACGAGAGAGTACGCCGCCATGTGGACGAGATGGGATATCTTGCTCACCATCCTGTCGTGCGTTTCCGCATCCATGGCCACGGGGAGCGCTCCCGCCGCCCGCACGAGCGCCTTCATATATTCCAGCGCTTCGGCGTCTCCGTTATAATCCGTCAGGATATAGTATGCGTTCTCGAGCAGACGTTCCTTCGCGGCGCGCACTCCGCTCTTTTCGGTGCCCGCCATAGGATGCCCGCCTATCACCCTGCCTTTTATGCCGCGCAGCATGCCTTTGACGCTGCCGACGTCGGATATTATCGCGTCGGGATACATCACGGCAAGTTTTTCCACGAATTCCCTGACCGTCGACAACGGCGTGCACACGATTATGCACCGGCAATCCCCGAGATCTTCAAGCCCGTCGGCTATCTCGTCCGCGATGCCGGCGGCGAGCGCATATTCCGCGTCTTCGCGGCGGTGCGCCAATCCCTTGACCGTATATCCGCCGCGGAGCGCCATGCCGAGCGAACCTCCGATCAGTCCCAGCCCGACTATGCCTGTCTTGTCCTTATCCATACGCCACCATTATACCACCGGGAAGAGAAAATGGCAAATGTATAAAGGCGACGCAAAACCATTTTCGTGCGGACGAGGAAAAATTTTTCGATATAATTTCCCCTGCAACCCTTGCGCATACCGTTATTTTATGGTAGAATAATAAAAAACGTAAGGGAGACCCGGATGAACGAAACGAAAAGGAAGATCCTGGCAGTCAGGACGTCCAAGATAATTTACCGCGAAGGCGATACCGTTCTCAAAGTATTCGACAGCGACTATTCCAAAGCGGACGTGCTCAACGAAGCGCTCAATCAGGCGCGAGTGGAAGAAACGGGGCTGAATATCCCCAGGCTCATCGACGTGCTCGTGGAAGACAGCAAATGGGCGATACGCACGGAATACGTCGAGGGCACGACTCTCGCCAGACTTATGGACGAGAACCCCGAAAAGACGGACGAATATCTTGAGTACTTCACCGACCTTCAGACAGAAGTGCACGAAAAACGCGCGCCTCTTCTCGCCAAGCTCAAAGACAAGATGGACCGCAAGATATGCGAGACGGATATCGACGCGACCATAAGATACGATCTGCACACCTCTCTCGAAAGCATGCCCAAGCACAAAAAACTTTGCCACGGCGATTTCAACCCCACGAATATCGTCATTACGAACAGCGGCAAGGCGTATATCCTCGACTGGGCGCATGCCACGCAGGGGAACGCCTCGGCGGACGTCGCGCAGACTTACCTTCTCTTCTGTCTTGCCGGCAAAGAAGACATCGCGGAAAAGTACATGGATCTGTTCTGCAAAAAGACGGGTACGGAAAAAAAGTATATCCAGAAGTGGCTGCCCATAGTGGCGGCGGCTCAGTCCGTCAAGGGCAGACCGGAAGAGCGCGAGCTCCTTCTCAAATGGGCGAGCGTAGTGGATTACGAATAAGG
>USNB01000149.1 GCA_900555875.1 uncultured Eubacteriales bacterium | reverse complement strand
GGCGCGACCAAGTACGACAAGCACTGCCTGCATATCCCGCTCGAAGAGGCCAAACGCCGCGTGACGGCGGGCGAGCCGCACGTCATCCGTCAGAATGTTCCCGAGAACGGGGAATACACTTTCCGCGATCTCGTGTTCGGAGAGGTCACCGTGCCGTATGCCGATCTCGAGGACAACGTTCTGATAAAGAGCGACGGACTGCCGACGTACAATTTCGCCAACGTCATAGACGATCATCTGATGGGCATAACGCACGTCATACGCGGAGTGGAATATCTTTCGTCCACGCCCAAGTACGATCTGCTCTACCGCGCTCTCGGATGGGAGCCGCCGGCGTACATGCACCTTCAGCCCATAATGCGCGACGCGCGTCATAAACTCAGCAAGCGTTACGGCGCGGCGAGCTATAAGGATTTCATAAACAAGGGATACCTGAAAGAGGCGATAATAAATTACATCGCGCTCCTCGGCTGGAGCCCTAAGGACAATACCGAAAAGTTCGGTATGGACTACATGCTCGGGAATTTCTCGGTGGAGGGGCTTTCAAAGTCTCCCTCGATATTCGACGAGGCAAAGCTTCGCTGGCTGAACGGCGAGTATATCCGCGAGCTGTCGGACGACGAGTTCTTCGCGCACGCAAAGCGCTTTCTCGAGCGCGTACCGTACCTTGAAGGGCTTGACCTTCGCTATCTTGCGGGTCTGCTTCATTCGCGCTGTCTTTCCTTTGCGGATGTAGGGCCCAGCGAATGCTTCGAGGACATGCGAACGGAGGACGACCTTTCCGTCAACCTGACGGAGTTCGTCACCGCCTTCGATAAGCTTTCGCCCGACATGTTCGTCCACGCCAAAAACAAGACGGACGCGGCGCTTGCCCGCACGATGCTGCCCGATCTGATCGCACTCACCGAAGAGCATTGGGACGATCTTTATCCCGCGCTCGAGGCATATGCTGCGGAAAAGGGCGTAAAAAAGGGCGCGGTGCTGTGGGTATTCCGCATCGCGATCACGGCGTCGCCCGTCACGCCCGGCGGAGCCACCGAGATGGCGACGCTCTTCGGCAAAGAAGAGACCCTCCGCCGTCTAGGCAAGGCGCTGGATATCTTGAGCGAATGAACGCTTGGAAATTGAGTTTTCGGGGAGAGAACATATTCGAAAGCATATGTTCTCTCCCTTTCTGAATATGCGTCGGCGGCTCGCGCATAAAGTGTGCGGTATGCAAAGTTCTTTGCATGTGCTTTTGCATTCGTGACCGTAACGGCATCTGTTGACAAAATCCGCCATATGGTGTAAAATACAAAATATGATACGACTGCGCGATGCCGCAAATACGAATAAAGGGGACGGTAATGAACGACGACATCACGCCCGGCTCGTCCGAAGAGGGGACTGCCGGCGGAACGGAAGCGGGAAACGCAAACGCGACCGGAGAGAAACATGCGCATAAGGGATTTTCTTCCAAGCTCGGATTCGTGCTCGCCGCGGCGGGTTCTGCGGTAGGACTGGGCAATCTCTGGCGCTTTCCCTATCTTGCCGCAAAGTACGGCGGCGGGATATTTTTGCTGTGCTATGTACTGCTTGCCGTGACGTTCGGCTTTTGTCTGCTCGTGCTCGAGATAGCTATCGGGCGCAAAACGGGAAAGGGCGCCATAGGCGCTATAGCCGCGTTGAACAAGAAATTCAAGTGGTTCGGTTTTATCATCCTTGCCGTGCCCATAATAATCGTGCCGTATTATTGCGTTATAGGCGGCTGGGTGGTGCGCTATATCGTGGCGTTCGTCGCCGGCGATAACATGCTGCTCGGCGAAAACGCGACGGTGGATACGTCTGCGGCGTTCTTCTCGGGCTTTACGTCAAGCTCGTGGCAGCCGATAGTGTTTTTCCTTATCTTCGCCGTAGTGACGGTGCTCGTCGTGATCGGCGGCGTGCAGAAGGGCATAGAGCGTATGAGCAAGATCCTCATGCCGCTTCTTGCCGCGATAGCCGTATTCCTTATGATATACGTGCTTTGTCAGGACGGTGCGGCGGAAGGCGTCAAAGACCTGTTCATACCCGATTTCAGCGAGTTCACTTACGAGACGCTGCTGGCTGCTCTCGGTCAGCTGTTCTACTCCATGTCGCTGGCAATGGGTATAATGATAACTTACGGTTCATATATGAAAAAGGACGCGAAGATATCCGGCGCGGCAAGACAGATATCCGTATGCGACACGCTGTTTGCGATCGTCGCCGCGACTATAATCATACCTTCGATATATGCGTTCTCTCCCGATCCGCAGTCTGCGGTGGCGGAGTCGGGACCGTCGCTCATGTTTGTGCAGCTGCCCGCAGTGTTCAACAACCTTCCCGGAGGACGGTGGATAGGTGCGCTGTTCTTCGTCCTCGTGTTCTTTGCCGCTCTCACGTCATCCATATCTCTGGTGGAGACCATAGTGGCGGTGTTACGCGAGAACTGCCATCTCGGGCGCAGGGCGGCGTGCTCGATAGTTTTCGGGTTATCGCTCGTCCTCGGCTCGCTGTCGTCGCTGGGATTCGGACCGCTGTCCGATATAAAGATAGGCGAAAAGGGGATACTCGACATGTTCGATTATTTCTCGAACAGCATACTTATGCCGCTTGTCGCCATAGGCACGTGTATCATTGCGGGCTTCTTTACGGACGTAAAGTCGATAACGGACGAAATAGGTATAAAGAACAACATTTTCCGCACGTATTTCCTCATCATGATACGATTCGTAGCTCCGCTGTGTATGGCGGCGATACTCTTCAGCGGCATATTCATGGTGTTGTGATATCCGCGCTCGCCCGCGCGCGACGCATAAAAACCGTTGACAACACGTCGTATCGTATGGTATACTGTCATCGTTAAGCGCGATACGCGCAAGGAGATGTTATGTCGGCACAGGGCGAATCTGCCCCACGAAAACAACGGTGAATAACGCGACTTCAGGCATGACCGTAAGCTATGGCTTTCGGCTGTGCCTTTTTGCGTTTCAAGCCGTGCGCCGGCTCGCATTTTTACCGGTACATGTGAAGCATGACCGGAAAGGAGGATAATTTTGGAAACCGAAAACAAAAAGAAAAGCGATCAGGCTTCCGCCGCCTCCGGGGAGAGCGATAAACCGCTAAGTACCCGGCATGTCGCCGAAGCTGAGAAGACGGAGGACGCGGTACCCGTGTGGCATGCGATATCGTATGAGGAAACGGAACGCGTGCTCGGCACGACCGAGGACGGACTGAGCGACGAAGAGGCGGCAAGAAGGCTCGAAAAGTACGGCAGGAACGTACTGCGCGAGACCAGGCGCAAGAGCATTGCCCGCATGATATTCGAGCAGCTGTCCGACGTGATGGTCATCATACTGTTCATCGCGATGATATTCTCGCTCGTGATGTTCTTCATCGACGGCGAGGGACTGCCGGAGGCGATAGT
>USNB01000148.1 GCA_900555875.1 uncultured Eubacteriales bacterium | reverse complement strand
TGAGTTCAGGCGGGCGCATGGATGTTATTCGGAGAACACGATCATATGAACGGACGGATATACCTCGATAATGCTGCAACTACCCCGGTGGACGAGCGGGTGCTCGAGAAGATGCTCCCGTATTTCGGCGTGCGTTTCGGCAATGCGGATTCGGTGCATTCGTTCGGCAGGGAGGCCGCTTCCGCCGTGGACGGAGCAAGACGAGAAATCGCCGCCATGCTGGGCGTCAGGCAGTCGGAAGTGTTTTTCACGTCGTGCGGTACCGAATCGAATAATTGGGCGATAAAGGGAGTTGCAGACAAGATATGCAAAAATCCCGGCAAGGATCGCATAGTTACGTCTGTCATAGAACATGCTTCCGTGCTTTCTTCATGCGTCGCGGCGGAGCGTTGCGGCGCAAAGATAACATATCTGCCCGTAAAAGCCGACGGAGCGGTGGATCCGGCGGATCTGGAAAAAGCTATGGCGGGCGGCGATGTGGCGCTGGTGTCCGTTATGGCGGTCAATAACGAGACCGGCGTCGTTCAGCCCGTGCGCGAACTTTCGGACATAGCGAGGCGCGGCGGAGCGCTTTTCCACACCGACGGCGTTCAGGCGGCATGCTCTTTCGATCTGGCGCAGTTATGTTCGCTGTCCGATATGATGAGTCTATCGGCGCATAAGGCGTGCGGCCCCAAAGGCGCCGGCGTGCTGTATGTGCGCAAGGGAACGGGAATAGGAAAACTTATGGACGGCGGTGAGCAGGAGCGCGGACAGAGAGGCGGTACGGTCAATGTTCCCGCGGTGATCGGTTGCGCTGCGGCGCTGTGCGCTGCGGCGGATACGAGAGACGGCGAAGCGCGCCGGCTGGCATCGCTGTCGGAGCTGTTTCTTTCGCGTATAAGCTTAGCCGGAGGGATAACCGTAAACGGACAGTGCCGTGCCGGAGGCATACTGAACGTGCGTGCCGACGGGATAAACGACCATTCGCTGCTGCATCTGCTCGATATCGCGGGCGTGGCGTGCAGCTCGGGCGCCGCGTGTTCGTCGGGTTCAGCCGAGCCGTCGCATGTGCTGCTGGCAATGGGACTTACGGAA
This sequence comes from uncultured Eubacteriales bacterium, assembly GCA_900555875.1. GTDB lineage: Bacteria > Bacillota > Clostridia > Christensenellales > Pumilibacteraceae > Protoclostridium. The sequence goes on along the minus strand of USNB01000148.1, from coordinate 2,374 downwards.
GGCGAAGCCAAGGGCAGCGTGCGCGTGTCGTTCGGCAGGACTACGACGGAGGAGGAGACGGAGGAAGCCGCACGCAGATTCGTCGCTGCCGTAGCGGAGGCTCGCTCGAGGGCTGTGGAAAAATAAGTCAGCCGCATCCGCGCATATTGCGTCTTCCGCACTGCAAACTAAATGCGGAGGTGCATATGAAAGGACTTATCATAGGACTTGCCGCAGGTATGGCTGCGGGAGCGCTCATCTCGGCGAATTTCTCCGAAGTCAGAAAGCTCGCGAAAAAGGCGGGCGAAGCGGTGATGCCGAAGAAACAGCAGGCAGGCAGCGGCTGTGAGTGCGGTGAAGACTGCGGATGCCGTGGCGACGCGGAACGCGAAGCAGAGCACGCCGGGAGCGATCGCGGCGGCTGCGAGTGCGGTGAGGACTGCGTTCACGGCGAATGCGACGATATGCGATGAATATCGGCTGTTTGCGGCGGAAAAGCGCTTTTGCGTTTTTCCGCCTTTTGTCCGTTATTTTGATTTACAAACCGCGCCAGGATATGGTATCATATCGTATAAGATGAAAATGCTCGGGATAGATTACGGAGACAGGTATGTCGGTTTTGCGGAATGCGACGACGAAGAGATCCTCGCGTATCCGCTGTGTTCCGTTCGGGTAAAGAGCATGAAAGAGGCGATATCCGCAGCCGGGGAGATCGCGTTGCGCGATCGCGTCGGACTGATCGTGATCGGGCTGCCGCTCATGCCTGACGGGAAAGAGGGCGAACGCGCCGGTAAGACGCGTGCGTTCGGAAGGGTCCTTTCCCGCATCACCGGTCTGCCCGTCGAATATTATGACGAGCGTCTGACTACCGTACAGGCGGAGGAATATCTTTCCGAAGGCGGAGTGAGCAGACGGGATATGAAAAAATATACGGACAAACTGTCCGCGCAGATAATACTCGGAGACTATATGAACGCCGCAAAGGCGAGGAGAAAATAACAATGGCAGACGACAAGGTTCAGATCATCGACGACGAAGAGATCATCACGCTCTTCGACGAGAACGACAATCCCATGGATTTTTACGAGGTCGCGGTAGTCGAGTATGAGGGCGAGCTTTACGCGCTTCTTCAGCCTGCTGAGGAGATCGAAGGCATTGCCGACGACGAAGTGCTCATTTTCCGCATCGACAGCGAAGAAAAAGACGGCGAGGAGGATGAGGATTTCTTCTATCCCGTAGAGGACGAAGCCGTGCAGGAAGCGGTGTTCGAGGAATATCTCCGCGCGACTGCCGACGGCGACTGCGACGGCGACTGCGCCGGTTGCGGAACGCCCTGCGACGAAAAAGAAGACTGAATACGATCTTTGACGGGAAAATCGGCACCCGAAGGCGCATAAAGCATGCGAAATCGGTTGATTTTCCTTTTTCGTTGTGATATAATTCATACGTTTGAATACGCACCCGTGCGCGCCCTTACTGTGCGGCACATGAGCCGGTTACGGGGTAAAACCAAACGCGCGGGGAGGAAAACAGGAGGACAAAAATGGCAAACGTTGTTTCGATGAAACAGTTGCTGGAAGCGGGCGTCCACTTCGGTCACGCTACGAGGAAGTGGAATCCCAAGATGAAGAAGTACATCTATACGGCGAGGAACGATATCCATATCATAAACCTCGAGAAGACCGTCGGACTCATCGACGAGGCGTACGCATTCATCAAGGAAGTAGTGAGCAGCGGTAAGTCCGTGCTCTTCGTCGGTACGAAGAAGCAGGCTCAGGATGCGATCACGACCGAGGCTCAGCGCTGCGGCATGTATTACATCACCGAGCGTTGGCTGGGCGGCACGCTCACCAATTTCGCGACCATCCGTCAGAGCATCGAAAAGCTCAACAGGATCAATCAGATGGAGAGCATGAACGAATTTTCGCTTCTTCCCAAGAAAGAAGTGCTCAAGCTCATCCAGACGAGAGACAAGCTTGAGGCAACTCTCGGCGGCATCAAGGAAATGCGTACTCTTCCCGGCGCACTGTTTGTTGTCGACCCCAAGAAAGAGCATATCGCGATAAGCGAAGCCCGTTCCCTCGGTATACCCATCGTCAGCATGGTGGATACCAACTGCGATCCCGACGTAGTGGATTACGTCATTCCCAGCAACGACGATGCGATCCGCGCCATCAAGCTCATCGCGAGCGCCATGGCGGATGCCGTCATAGAGGCGAGAGAGGGCGAGGAAGCGCTTGCCGAAAAGCGTGCGGTCGCGGCGCAGGCTTCCGCAGAAGAGACCGCGGCTACGGCAGAATAACGGAGGATCATATATATGAGTTTTACGGCTAAGGACGTGGCGGAGCTTCGTGAGATCACGGGCGCCGGCATGATGGATTGCAAAAAAGCGCCC
>USNB01000147.1 GCA_900555875.1 uncultured Eubacteriales bacterium | reverse complement strand
GAGATCGTCAAGACACGCCTGAACGACGCGCATATTCCCTTCGTCAGCAAACACCGCAAGCGACGAAGCGGGCACGAGCACGACGAAATCACCGTTCTCCGTGCGGACGCAGTCGTCGGGGAGCGCCGCGTACTCGCCGAACAGCCGCAGCTCTCCGCGCGTCCTCAGCGCGTGCCTGAGGTGCCCCAGCATCGCAACCGCCTTCATGTCTTCGCGGCGGACGCCGCCTGCCTCGCCCGTATCCGGACCTTCATTCGCCTTGTTCCCTGCGGGAACGGTCGCTGCGGCGGGTCCCGGCGAGGACTCGCCGCTATGCGTTGGGAGCGCGGGCGCGCACAGCGAGAGCAATGCGCATTCGAGCACTATACGCGGCGACGACGAATAGCGAAGTTCCGCTTCCGCGCCGCTCAGCTCGCGGACGAACCGCACGAGAAACGCAACGTTCGTGCGCGACGCGAGACCGCGCAGTCTGTCCATGTTCTCGGGCGAAGCGGAGACGTCTTCCGACGCTCCGGAAATGATCAGAATGAGATCGCGGGCAAGCACGATAAGTTCTCTGCCTATCTGCGAGGGGCTTTTCCCGCGAGAGGCGAGATCTTCCGTCTTGCGCACGACGGCCGCCGCGTCGGCATCGATCACCGATTCGGCAAGAGACGCCGTCTCTTCCGTACTGCCCGCTCCCGTGATGTCGAGGACCGCATCGTACGTCAGCACGCCGCCGGTGGCGTTCATGCACCTGTCGGCAACGGACAGAGTGTCGCGCACGCTGCCCTCGCCCATACGGGCTATGTGTTCTATCGCGCGCTTCTCCGCTTTCACGCCCTCGCGTGCATATATGTCGGAGACGAGCGCCGCCAGCTTGTCCTGCGGTACGAGCCGGAAATCGAAGCGCATGCACCGCGAAAGTATCGTCGCGGGCAGTTTATGCACTTCCGTCGTGCACAGCACGAATATGACGTGCGCGGGCGGCTCTTCGAGCGTCTTGAGCAACGCGTTGAACGCGCCCGACGACAGCATATGCACCTCGTCGATGATGTATACCTTATACCTGCCCACGCTCGGCATGTAATCCACGTTCTCGCGCAGTTCGCGTATCTTGTCCACGCCGTTGTTCGACGCGGCGTCCATCTCCACGATGTCGAGATTGGACGGGCTTTCCAACGCCCTGCATACTTCGCATTTCCCGCACGGGCTTCCCCCCACGGGATGAAGGCAGTTGACCGCCCTCGCGAATATCTTGGCGCAGCTCGTCTTGCCCGTACCGCGGCTGCCCGTGAACAGATAGGCGTGCGAAAGCATGCCGCGCTCTATCTGGTGCACGAGCGTGGATACTATAACGTCCTGCCCTATGACCCCGTCGAACGTCGACGGACGGTATTTGCGGTAAAGCGCGGTCTTCATGCGTCCCCCCATTAGCCTTCAAGCGGCGAAAAACACATTTTCGCCGCTTGCCGGATAAGTCGATGATCGGGTTATCTTCCGTATGCCTGCATGCCCTTGCGGATGGTGAGCACCGTAAGCACGACGACAAGCGCCATCATGATCGCTATGAACAGACACTGCCAGAGTCCGAGTTCGTCCACCGTGCGGAACGTGAACACGATGAGCGCCACCGAAGCGGCGATCGCGAGCACCGTAAGGAGGAAAAGGAACCGGAATACAGTCTTGATATCGTTTTCTTTTTTCATTATCCTGTCCTTAACTTTATTATGTAAATATTATATACGCCCGTGCATGAGTTGTCAAGCGTTTGGGGCGAAACGCATTACAGTCCGGCGGTCTCGTCCGAATCCTCTTCCAGAAGCACCGCGCCGATGCTTTCGGCTTTCTCTTCCGTGCGGGATGCGGGCGAAGGTTCGGGGTCGTCCTTGTTCGCGAACGACACGTACTCGCCTATCCACCTCATCTCCACTTCGCCGAGAGGTCCGTTACGGTGCTTGCCCACTATGATCTTGGGCGCGGACGCGTTTTCGGGCTGCCCGTCTTTATCCGTCTTGCGGTATATGAACAGTATGATGTCGGCGTCCTGCTCGATCGCTCCCGATTCGCGCAGATCGCTCATCTGCGGCGCGCGCTTGTTCTTTTCGCTCTCGCGCGAAAGCTGACTGAGGAGCAATATGGGCACGCCCAGCTCCTTTGCCGCGAGCTTCATCATTCGGGATATCTCGGAAACGTCCTGCTGACGGTTTTCCGTCCGCTTTCCGCTGCTCATGAGCGTGAGATAGTCCACCATGACGAGATCCAGCCGCTTCTGCTCGCGCTTTAAGCGCCGGCACTTGGAAAGTATGTCCATGGGCGTGGTCAGCGACGTATCGTCGATGAACAGTTTCGATGCGCACAGCGCCGAACGCGCGTTGGTTATCTTGCGCCATTCGTCGGCATTCTTTATCTCGCCCTTGCTCATGCGCGCAAAATCCACGTGCGCAAGCGAACACAGCATGCGCTTTGCAAGCTGCGACGCAGGCATCTCGAGAGAGAATATCGCGCACACCGCGGGCGGCGTGGTCTTGCTCGGAGTGCCGTCCGCCGTCAGATGCGCGGTCGCGACGTTGCTCACGATGTTCATGCCTATACTCGTCTTGCCCTGTCCGGGGCGCGCGGCTATGATGACGAGATCGCCCGCCCCCAGCCCGCCGAGCAGATAGTCGAGATCGCGGAAACCCGTCTGCAATCCTTTCTTTGCCTTCGGGTCGCGGTATATCGCGTCGAATTCCGCCACCGCTTCGTTGACCGCTTCGTCGAACGGACGGAGCGCATGTATGCCCTGGCTCTCCGCCACGTCGTTGACGGCGCGCTCCGCGAACTGCAGCGTTTCCAACGCGTCGGACGAAGCATAGCACATCTTGAGCACTTCGTTCGCGGCGTTCATCAGCCGGCGAAGCTGCGAATCCTTACGAATGATATCCAGATGCGCCCTGTAGTTTGCCGACGTCGCGAGGTACCCGGAGAGCACGCTTATATACTGCGCGCCTCCGGCGTCCGCCAACGCGCCCATACCGTCCAGCTCCTGAGTGACGGTCACGAGATCGATGGGACGGTTGTCGTTCCATATCCGGCTCATCGCGGAATATATTAGCCCGTGCGACCGATAATAGAAATCCTCGGGCTTTAAGAGATGCATTACCTCTATGGGCACGTTCTCGTCCGTCATCATGCAGCAGAGCAAGCCCTTTTCCGCTTCCTCGCTGTGCGGCGGCACCTGCCCCACCACGTTGGGATGCCTGTCCAGCCCGTTATCCTTTTTTTTCGCCTGTTCGCTCATTTGCGATAATTATACCGCAAACGCCCTGTAAAGTCAATAAGTTTTCTCCTTGCGCACACGAAGCGTGCGCTTCGGTCAGGCGCAAACCTTATCCTTGCGCACGCCGTGCGCTTCGTCCAGGCGCAAACCTTTGCCTTGCGCACCGCTATCGCTCGGCTCGCGCCGTGCGCTTCGTCCAGACTCAAACGCTATCGTCTTTTTGGCTATAAACCGCATTTCCGAGCTGCGGCGGGGTCA
>USNB01000146.1 GCA_900555875.1 uncultured Eubacteriales bacterium | reverse complement strand
GCTGACGCCCTTCGTCGCTTTCTTAAAGCCGTGCGCCATGCCGACGGACGCGCCCATGCAGAGCACCGTATCCACTGCAGACAGCGGAGCGACCGCGCCGAGAGTGTAGCAGCCGATATCCCCGTTCACCGTGAGTTTGAGCTTGGAAAGCACGTAGAACACTCCGCGATGAGGGCAGCCCGCGCACATTACGGGCGGTCTTCCCGGGACCTTTGCGGCAACGGGGATGGGTACCGAGCGATTGAATTTCTCAAGTATGCGAAGCACGGACAGTTCGCCCTGCAGCGAGAAGATCTCCTTTCCCTTGCACTTTATGCCCGCTTTCTTAAGCTGATTTTCTATGAACGGTTCGAGTTCTTCTATGACGTAAAGCTGCTGTACGGTGGACGCAAACTTCGCGATGGACTTAATCGGGAGCGGATAGACCGTGCCGACCTTATATATGCTCGCATCCGGAAGCGCTTCTTTCACGTACTGATATACTATGCCGGAACATACGACGCCTATCTTTCCGCCGCGTCTCGAACGCTCTATGCGGTTTATATCCAGCGTGTTGACGACGTTCGCAAGCTCCACGTCGCGCTCTTCCACGACCTGGTGACGCAATATCGCGCTGCCGGGCATCATCACGTATTTCGTGACCGACTTTTCGTAAGGGCGAAGCCTGTCGTCCTCCCTGTCGCAAAGCTCGACAAGACTGCGCGAATGAGCGACGCGCGTCGTAAGTCTTATTATGACGGGGGTGTCGTATTTTTCGCTGAGTTCGAACGCGAGCTTGGTGAAATCCTTCGCCTCCTGCGCATCGGACGGCTCGAGCATCATGACGTGAGCGCTGCGCGCGTAAAAACGCGAATCCTGCTCGTTCTGCGACGAGTGCATGCCGGGATCGTCCGCAACGACGATGACGAGACCGCCGTTCACGCCCGGATACGCAGCGGTAAAAAGCGGATCCGCCGCGACGTTAAGCCCGACGTGCTTCATGCACGCCATCGCTCTCGCGCCCGCAACGGACGCTCCGACCGCAACTTCGAGCGCTACCTTTTCGTTGGGCGCCCACTCGGCGTATACTCCGTCGTATTTTACGAAACTTTCGGCGATCTCCGTGCTGGGCGTTCCGGGATAAGCGGAGAGCACCCTCACTCCCGCCTCGTACGCTCCGCGCGCTACCGCATGGTTTGTCAGCATCAGTTCTTTCATATCACAAGCTCCGATCAGTATTTCCTCTTATCTATGACGCGCTTGGCTTTGCCCTCGCTGCGGGCAAGGCTCATATGCTCGGTTATCGTCACCTTTGCGTCGATCTGCAGCACGGTACGAAGAGCATGGCGCAGGTCGCGCGAAAGTTTCTCGATCGCGCCGTAATCGCCTACGATCGAATCGTCCACAAGCTCGACTTTGACTTCCAGCTTATCCTGATAATCCTCGCGCGTGACTATTATCTCGTATGTACTGCCGAATTCCCTGAACGACAGCAGCACACCTTCAATCTGCGAGGGGAACACGTTCACGCCCTTTATGATGAGCATGTCGTCCGTTCTGCCCTTGAGCTTCGCCATGCGCGCCGTCGTCCTGCCGCACTTGCAGGGCGAATAATCTATCTTCGTCACGTCTTTCGTGCGATAACGGATCATGGGCATGGACTTTTTCGTGAGCGACGTGAGCACGAGCTCGCCGTAATCGCTGCCGTCCGTCTGCTCCAGCGTTTCCGGATCGACGATCTCGGGATAGAAATAGTCCTCGTTGATGTGCATGCCGCACTTATATTCGCATTCGCCGGACACGCCCGGACCTATCAGCTCGCTGAGCCCGTAGTTGTCCGTCGGGAACAGATGCAGCTTTTCGGCGAGTTCGCGGTGCATCTCTTCCGAGCTTGCCTCGCTGCCGAACATGCCGACGCGCAGTCTGAAGTCTTCCGGCTTCATGCCCGACTTTTCCATGACTTCGGCGAGATGGAGCGCGTATGACGGCGTTGCCACGATGGCTGTCGCGCCGAGATCCTTCATGAGCATGAGCTGACGTTCGCTGTTGCCCGTCGATGCGGGTATGACCGCCGCGCCTATGCGCTCCCAGCCCTGATGCAGGCCGAGCGCTCCCGTGAACAATCCGTAGCCGAAACATATCTGCACGATATCGTCGCTCCGCCCTCCGGCAGCGACGACAAGTCTCGCGACGCACTCCGTCCAGTCCTCCATATCCTCTTTTGTATATGCGACGACGGTGGGCTTTCCGCTCGTGCCGCTGGACGCATGTATGCGGGCAAGCTCGCTCACAGGCACGGCAAGCAGACCGTACGGATAATTCTCGCGCAGATCGGCTTTGGTGACGAAGGGCAGCCTGCGTATATCGTCGAGCGTCTTTATGTCGGACGGACGGACTCCCGCTTCGTCATACTTTTTTTTGTAGAACGGTACGCGTTCATACGCGTACTTCACGATCTCTTTAAGTCTCCCGAGCTGGAGCGCGCGCATTTCGTCGCGGCTCATGGTCTCGTGTTTTTTATCGTAGATGTTCATCATCGACTTCCCGTTTTTATTCCTTCTTTCCGCTTATGAAACCGTTGAAACTGCCCGTGCATACTATCTCGCCGTCCGCGTCCTTTACGACGACTTCCACAACGCAGTTATGCCCCGCCCTCACTATCTCGCGCGCGGTCGCCGTCACTCTGTCGGTGCGGGCGGCGCGTATGTAAGTTATGGTCGAGCTTTGCGTTACCGTCATCGGATGGTATGCGTTGGTAAGCACCGCGAACGCGAAATCGGACAGAGTGTAAAGCATGCCGCCCTGGACCGCCCCGCCCGCGTTGAGATGTTCGGGACCTATGTCCGCGCTCACCGTGGCGCAGCCGTCGTCCAACCCGACGATCCTTATACCGGCAAGCCGGACGAACCTGTCGGCATCGAGATATTTCTTTACTTCAAGCAGTTTCTCATTGCTCATATCGTTTATTATATCATAATGCTCCCCACCCGTCAACACTTTTAACGCAGATGAACGCGCCTTATGAGACATACATTAAAGACGCCGCATACCGCGCTGCCGGCGGATGCGACGTCTTACGAAAAATTTTTCAGCCGTTTCCGCCGTTCTTATCCGGCGTTATCGCTTCTCCTCCCGTCACCGCTATCATTTTGACGGCGTCCAGCGAAAAGTCGTCCGCATGGACCTTGAGAGGTTTGTCTATCCGCCCGCGGGCAAGCACCTTTACGAAAGTCGTGCTCGCGGGGACAAGTTTCTTTTCTATAAGAACGGAGAGCGTGACCTCGTCCCCTGCCGCGAAATTCTGGGACAGCGTATCCACATTGATCACGCTGCGAAGTCCGTCGCGTTTTCTTCCGCCCGTTACCCTTTCGCGCTTTATGACGCGTACCGCGGCTTCATCCGCTATGTTCGTCACTTCGGCGGCAGTCACGGTTTCGCGCGATTCTATCTCCTGCGTCTTCGGAGCGGCTTTCTGAGCGCTCTTGCGCTTGGGTCTGGGTTTCGCTTCGCCTTCGGCGGTCTCCGTCTTGGGCTTTGCCGTGCGCGTGCG
>USNB01000145.1 GCA_900555875.1 uncultured Eubacteriales bacterium | reverse complement strand
GCATGAATATTGACGTGTTGGACGTACCCAAAGATATCGCAAGTTCTTCCGTCATAAAAAATTCTCCCTAAGGAGCTTCCGGACCAGCCCGACGGGCAATCCGACAACATTATCGCGGTCTCCTTCAATGCCGGCGACAAGCGGAGCGATCTCCTCATCCTGCACTCCGTAACCGCCCGCTTTGTCAAACGGTTTGCCTGTCGCGATATATCCGCGCACGATCTTTTCGTCGAACGGCGCAAACGTGACTTTAGTTTTTTCCGCCGCCTCCGCAACGCGCGCTCCGTCCGTCAGACACACTGCCGTTATGACCTCGTGAGTCCTGCCGCAAAGCCCCTTTAACATGGCAAAAGCCTCCTCTTCCGAGTGCGGCTTGCCGAGCGGCCCGTTATTTTCCGACACGACCACTGTGTCCGCGCCGAGCACTATACCGCCGTCCGCGGGCACGGACATGGCTTTCAGGCGCGCATTGACGACCGCCGTCCGTTCCGCATTCGGCAACGCGCATTCTTCGGCGGACGACGGAACTATCTTCACGTCGCATCCGAGCCGGCGTATCAGCTCCGCTCTTCTCGGCGACGCTGACGCAAGTATTATCTTCATCAGAGTATATCGAGATTCTTTTTATATGCCTTGGCGAACTCTGCGCGCGCCGTAAGCGCATCCTTGATCTCCAGCGAGCAGTCCCCTTCCGCTTCCGTTTTCATGATCACGGAATCACCGAGCACGTCGCAGTTGATGGACTTGATCCCTCCGCTCATGGAACGGTCGAGCGACTCGGCTATGCGAAGTATGACGGACAGCTTCATGACCGCGGCAAGATCCTCTTCCTGCACGATGTCCTTATACTTGTTCCATTCCTGCATATTGAACTCGGCGGGATGATGACCGAGCGCGACGAACGCCGCCAGCACCATATCTCTGTGCGAAAGTCCGTACAGCGTGGAATTGAGTATGAAATAGAACGAGTGCTTGTTGTGCGCGTAATACTTCAGCCTTACGCCGATATCGTGCATCAGTGCAGCCACGCGGAGCACCTTGACATACATCCTCGGCAATTTATGCAGTACGCGAAGCTGCTTATAGAGCATTATCGAGAGATTGCATACCTGCTCGCAGTGCTTTATGTTCTGATCGCAGTAATAAAGCTGTGTATATACCGAATGAGCCACGATATCGCTTATGGGCTTTTCGAGCGTCGTGGGTACGGCATGATTGAACATTATGCCTTCACGTATGCCGGACGAAGACACGACCACTCCGGAGAAATTGGTGCAATCGAAGAATGATTTCATCCCGGCGAGCACGGACACGAATATATCCGCCCGCTCTTCGTTCAGCCCCTTTATCTTGGCGCGCTTATCCACCGGCAGAACGCGTATGGTATCGTATATATTGAGGAACTCTTCTTTACCTATCGCATAGTTGTGTATAACGGAAAGCGGATAACGGCGCAGTCTCTGACTTATCGTGGCAAGATTGCGGAAAGATCCGCCAACGCCTATAAGCTGGACGTCGGGTTCGATCTCGCGCAGCCACGGTATCTCCGCAAGCTGGTTGCCGATGTACTCCTCGATCAGTTCGGATACGCGTTCGGGTGGGTTCGTCCCGTCGTTGAACAGATCGCTCAGCGTTATCGCGCCGAACGGGAGAGTCGTGCGGTTGAGGATGTTGCGTCTGTTGTATTGGACGAGCTGGAAGCTGCTCCCGCTGATGTCTATTATGACGCCCTTGGGGATGTCCAGCGAGTTTATCACCCCGTGATAAATGAGCTGAGTCTCTTCCTCTTCGGAAAGAACTCTCAGCTTGAATCCGCACGTTGCATTCACTTCTTCGAGAAAGCTCTTCTGGTTCTTGGCGCGGCGAACGGCATTGGTGGCAATGGCGTATACCTTGTCCACGTTGTTCGTATCGCACAGCTTTTTGAACATCTTGAGCGTCTTCACCGCTTGCGCGATACGCGAGGGTTTGATGTATCCGTCGCGTTCCATGTCCTGTCCGAGCCTGACCTGCTCCTGCAATTCATCGAATACGACGAAGTGGCCGTCGTTGTGACCATCCTCGAGCACATAAGCGAGTATAAGCTTGGCAAGATTACTGCCCATGTCAATTACGGCGATTTTTTCCATATAGCTCCTTCTTTTTCCATTCTACCATCACACATTGTCACCTGCTACATTATAACACACCTTCTGCGATTTGTAAATACCTTTTTGAAAAATAATTTGCCTAATATTTCTTAAATCGTTTACTTTTGACCCGATATGGTGTTATAATTTATTAATATGAGATACGCGGGAAAAATTTTATCGGGACTTATTGCGGCGATCATCGTTACGGCTGCCATGTCTGCCGTGCCGTTTACGGCTCCGGCGGTAAACGCATATGCCTCCGGACGGGCATCCGGTCAGCTCGCTTACGATCATATCATGAGCGCTCCCGTCGCAGTGACTTCCGACGGAGAGCGCGCTTACGTACTCGACGCCAACGGCGACATAACGATCCTCGACGGAAACGGAACGCATGCGTTCGACGGAACGGTCGTATACCCCTACGGAGATGCCGCCGATCCCTCTGCCGCGGACAAAACGGCAGTGCTCGCCGGCACCGTCTATCTCTATGACGCCGATACCGTCGCCGCCATAAGCCGCGACAGCGGGATATACGAGCTTACGTCGGACGGCGTCCGGTTAAGAACGGACGCGGAAACGGTAAGTTCCGTACCTGTGACCGTGAACGGCAGCATAACGGGCGGAGCCGCCGACGAAAACGAATTGTACGTCATCGTCTCGTCAGGTTCCAGACTTTCATTATATGCTTATCCCCTTACGGGCGGAGAAGCGAGGACGGTAGTTCTCGACCTGCCTGCCGACGGCAGCATAACGGCTGCCGCATTCGTCGGCGGCGTATTTTATTACGCGACGGATTATACGCTGTACTCTCTCGACGAGCCGGGCGGCTACGACACGCGCGGCGGCATTACGTCCATGACGGAATACGACGGCAAACTGCTGTTTTCGACGAGAGCCGGCCGTATCTATTCATATGACGGCGAGACCACCGGGACGGTGCTCGGAAGCTCGGAAAAAATTTCGGTCGCATCCCGCAGGAATACCGTGGCGTTCGCGGACAAAGGCAACAACAGAGTGACGGTCATGCATGACGGCAACACCGAGGTCTTTTCCGTCGACAGACCGAACTCCGTCGCCGTAAGTTATACCGGAAACATTTACGTTGCAAGCGACGACGGGATCGTCGGCATCCCGAACGGAAATACGGTGTTTTCGTCCGACGAGATCGTTACGGATATCTGCTTCGATTATGAGCGGATAGACGAGGACGTCATCTACGCCGTCAGCGAAAGCGGTTCTCTTACGGACGCAACGGACGGCACGGAGATCGCGACGGGCATAGTTGCCGCCGCCCCCCACCCCGACGGCGGCGTGTTCGCTCTCGGCGCGGACGGAAGCGTAACGCATTACGCAGCAAGCGGAGACGGTTATTCCGCCGTATCGTCGTTTTCCGCCCGG
>USNB01000144.1 GCA_900555875.1 uncultured Eubacteriales bacterium | reverse complement strand
AGGCGGCGGATAAGCCGAAAGCGGATGCGTCGGGCGCTCTTCCCGCGGTCAGCCACGGACGTTCGCCGGCATTGAGCGGCAAGCGCGTGCCCGCGGTGAGCGGTAAACGCGTACCCATGCAGCGGGACGTGCCCGTGCCTGCAAAGCAGCAGAAAAAGCCGGTGAAAAAAACCCCGCCTCCCGCGCGCGTGACGGAAAAGCTCAAAGGTATCGCGCGGAAACGTCTTGAATGGGCGCTTAAAGACATGAAAAGCGCCGACGGGATCAAAGTCACCGCGCACATGGGCGGATCCTCCTGGACGCTCACGGACGCCGCGAAAAACGTAGCCGAGCTGCGTATCGACGGAGACGCCGTATCGGTCACGGGTACTGCGAATCCGCTCGTCAAGCTCATCCGCGACAGACTTACGAGCAAATGCGATATGCGTCTGCTGCGCAAATATCTGTCGTCCGTATCGCTGCGTTATCTGTCCGAAGCGAGCCGTCTGGATCTCTCCAACGGACTTACGGACATTGCCAACGTTCCGCGCCTTTCCGATTATTCCGTTCTGCTCATCACTCCGTACCGTGCCCTCGAAAAGCTGATCTACGATCTTCAGCAGGCAGAGGGGATAAACGTCAAGATGATAGGACAGGCATACGAAAAGGACGACGAAGGGAGATATACACTGAAGAAAGGTTACAGAAAACGCATAAACTCCGTCGTGTATTCGGAGGTCATGGCTGCGCTGTATACCGAATATTATGTGACCCGCAATTTCTATACTCATGCCGAAAACGCGGCGGACAGCCGTTCGCGCGGCATATCCGACAAGGCGGAAGCGCAGAAGATATTGCGCAATCTGCTTGCGGTGATAGATTATAACTGCAAAAAACTGAGCGAGATAGGATTTGCGATATCCGAAGAATGACGGGAGCTTGGAGGTAGCGATGACAAAATATGTGGTCATAACCGGAGGCGTTGTCTCCGGCATAGGAAAAGGGATAACGGCGGCGTCGCTGGGCGCGCTGCTCAAAGCGCGGGGCTATAAGGTGACGCTTCAGAAATTCGACCCCTATTTCAACGTCGATTCGTCCAATCTTTCGCCCTATCAGCACGGTGAGATATTCGTCACCGACGACGGTGCGGAGACCGATCTGGTCATAGGACATTACGAACGTTTCATCGACGAGTGTCTTACCGAACGCAGCGACATCACGAGCGGAAGAGTTTACGGAAACGTGATAAACAACGAGCGGGCGGGCAAGTACGACGGAAGCACCGTACAGGTCGTTCCTCACATAACGGACGAGATACGCAATCAGTTGCTCACTCCGGACGACGGCACGATAGTCATTGTGGACGTCGGCGGTACCGTGGGAGACATAGAGTGCAATCCTTTTCTCGAGGCGTTCAAGCAGCTCCGTCTGCTCACGGGTAACGACAACGTCGCTTACGTGCACGTTTCTTACGTGCCCTTCCTCGAGATGAGCGGAGAACAGAAGACGAAGCCCACGCAGCATTCCGTGAAAGAGCTTCTCAATATCGGGATCCAGGCAGACGTTATCGTGTGCCGCTCCGACTATCCGCTCGAGCCTGGCAGCAAGAAGAAGATGGCTGCGTTCTGCAACGTCAGGCAGGATTGCATAATAGAAAATCTCACGACCGACAATATCCTCGAGATACCGCTCGAGCTCGAGCGCGAAGGCTTTGCGTCCGCAGTGCTCCGTAAACTCAGGCTGGAAGACAGGGAAGCCGATCTCGGCAAGTGGGAGAAGGCCGTTTATGCGGCGTACAAGCGCGAAAAGCAGCGCAAAGTGCGCGTGGCGGTAGTCGGCAAATACGTCGAGATGCACGACGCTTACGTATCGCTTTACGAAGCGCTCAAATATGCGGGCTACGACCTTTGCGTGGATTGCGAGACGGTGGGCGTCAGCTCCGATAAGGTGAATGAAAAGAACGCCGGGCAGAAGCTTTCGGGCTGCGACGGCATCATCATCCCCGCAGGCTTCGGCGAGCGAGGGTTCGCGGGTAAGATAGCCGCTGCAAAATATGCCCGTACTAACGACGTTCCTTGCCTCATGATAGGTCTGGGCGCTCATGCCGGCGCAGTCGAGTTCGCCCGCGACGTGCTCGGTTTCGCGGAGGCGGACAGCCGTGAGTTCGATAAAAAGACCTCCGTACCCGTCGTATGCGAAGGCACTACGGCGTTCAAGAAAGGCGGTCACGCCACCGCCGTTACGGGAGATTCGCTGCTGTACGAAGCTTATGGGGAAAAAGAGATCCGCATGAGACACCGTCACCGCTATGAAATGAATTCCGAATACGCGAATGCTTTCATGAAAGCCGGGCTTGCCGTCACGGGTATTTCCGATGAGGGATTCATCGACGCTTATGAACTCCCTGCAAACAAATTCTGGGTGGGAGTGGCGTTCCAGCCTGAATTCAACGCCAAAGTAGGAGATCCCGACAAACTCATACGGCTGTTTCTTGAAAAGTGTTTATGACAGATAAGAGCGGAGACGCGGCGGCGTCTCCGCTCCCGCATATGACGCGTTTTTGCGGAGCGTAGTGATTTTTCTTGACATGAAGCTTTCCGGGTATTATAATTAAAGTGACGGCGGAAGGGAGCGAGATCGCTATCGCTCCGTCCGACGGCTGAAAATTCAATAACGCAAGCGTGGGCGCGTAATTACTTTACTGTTTTGCCACGCATTCCGTATGTACACACCATTAGGACAAAGACTCAAAGAATTAAGAACGGAACGCAATTTGACCCAGCGGCGCCTTGCAAGCGATCTCAACATTCGTACGGTCACCTATCTGCGATACGAAAAATCGCAGAGGGAACCACCGATCTCGCTTCTTGTTACCATCGCGCGCTATTACGGAGTGACCGTAGACGATCTGCTCGGTCTTCGGTAAGGCGCGTTCTGTCATATGACCGACGTTTTGAACGCCGCTGCCCGCAGCGGCGGGTTTTGTGCTTGAGATCGTCGCGCAGAAAGTAATGTATTTGATAGAAAGATAAAACAGGATGGATCATATGAGATCGAATAAAGTGAAATGTTATATATGCGGAACAGAGTTTGAGGGAGGGGATAGTTTAGTCGACGATTGCCCGTATTGCGACTGGACGTATTTAGGCTGGGAAGCTGATATTGATGGGGATAGTAAGGAAACATCAAATCCCGTGTCGATCAACGAAGCTAAACGTCTTGTCTCTTCCGGCAAAAACATATGGGGGGATCCGTTACCTAAAAAACAGTAGGCGGATAAGTCAGTAGCCGCATGCGCTGCGCATGCGGCGGTGTTGCGTTTTAACGGATAAACCGTACGGATATGTTATTGCGCCTGCGGGCAGAAAATATATGAACAGCGGAAAAGCACGATCGCTTTTCCGCTGTTTGCACCGTCTGATATGATCCGCGTAGGATATTTACTGCACACCGTCGGTGGGGAAGCTCTGCGTCCTGTCCGGTCCCACGCCTACGAGCACGATCTTGCAGCCGATCTCCTTCTGTATGAATGCGAGATAATCGACCGCCGCGCGGGGAAGGT
>USNB01000143.1 GCA_900555875.1 uncultured Eubacteriales bacterium | reverse complement strand
GTTTTCCTCTCTGCCGTATTTGGTGTAGCGCACGCCGTCCACGATACGCACGTCGTCTGCGGACGACTCGCGTCTGGTCGCGCTATGCAGCTTTATCGATACGATCGTGAGTGCGATCACAAGTCCGATGCATACGACGCCGAGTGCGATTATCACTCCTATGAGTGCTTCCATTTTACAGTCCTCCTCTTTTATCCGTTTGCCGTGAAATAGATCAGCACGCCGAGTCCGGCGATCACCGCCAGTCCGAGCAGCACGAGCGCGCATACTTTGAGCGGCGATACCGGAGTCTTGCCGGCTACGTTGCCGTTCTGTCCGTTGACGAAGAAGTTGTAAAGTTTCTTTCTGTGCGTGCTGTGTCCGATATATACGGGGAGCAGCAGATATTTGTACGTTATTTTTCCGAACGACATGCGCAGATCGAACGACGCTACGACGTCGTGATCATACTGCGCGAGTATGGCTTTCTGCACTGCGGAACGCATGCGCGTCTGCGCTTCGCCCCAGCATTCCGTGCCGTCCTTGTCGTACTGCGCGGCTCCGAATCCGTATATGAAGTCCTCGCTGTACTTTTGCGCGTAGTCCGTTTCAAACGGCAGCAGTTTGCCCATGGTCTTTTCGTCGCGGCTGCGGTTGGCATAGACGAGCACGTCGTTGAAAAAGCGGGTATACGTTCCCTGTATGGTGAAATAACGCACGCGTCTCTGTCGGTATGTCTTTCCGTTACGGCGCACCGTTACGTAATAGTATTTGCCCAGCCTGCCGGTGTATGACGAAAACGTGTCCGAATCGAACGTGAACGCGGGGAAATAGTTGCCGCGTATCTGTTCCGCCTTTGCGCTTTTCTTGTATTTCCTCGGAGCGAAGAACTTGCGCCGCACCCATGCTTTGAATTTCTGCGCGGCTGTCTGCGCGTCGATGAGGAAGGGGAGAACGGCGTTCGGCTTAAGCCCCGCGAGATCGCTCTCCTCGACGACGTTCGGCGTGCCGCAATACGGGCACACGGGAGCGATCTCCTTTTTGGAGATTATGGTGCGCGCGCCGCAGTTCTTGCAGGCGAACACCCGCGTTTCGTCCCAGGAGAGCGCGCCGCCCTTCGTCAGTTCGGAAAAGGGTATCTCCTCCGCAAAGTCCGTAAGGTCCACGTCCACGTTGTTGCCGCAGAATTCGCAGTGCAGTTTCTTGAGCGTGGGCGAATATGTAAGGTTGGCTCCGCATGTCGGGCATTTGGATACGTTTGCATCCACATGCACTTCGCGGGCGCGTCCCGCAAATATCTCATCCTCTTCGCTTCCGATCTCCTCGAAAGGAGCGGTATCCTTGTTATCTTCCATCAGAGTTTTTCACCGCATTCGGGGCAGAATTTCGCTCCCGCCTTGACGGACGCGCCGCACTTGGGGCATGCGGCAGCGCCCAGTTTCGTGCCGCATTCGGGGCAGAACTTTGCTCCCGCGCGCACGGATGCGCCGCATTTCGGGCAGGTCTCCGCACCCATTTTCGTACCGCACTCGGGACAGAATTTAGCTCCCGCCTTGACGGACGCGCCGCACTTCGGGCAGGAGACTTTCTCTCCGGCAGCGCCCGCGCCTGCGTTTACGCTGCCTGCCATTCCCGAGAACATGCTGCCCATTGCGGCGCCCATGCCGAGACCCATGCCTGCTCCCATGCCTGCTCCCATCACGGTGCCCGCTCCGGGATTCTTGGATGCGTTGATGAGCGCGTCTGCCTGGGCTTTTTGCATGTAAACGCCCATATTCTTTCCGAGTATGCCGAGGGACGTGCTCTCGTCCAGCGCTTTTTCGAGCGCCTCGGGAAGGGAGAAGTTGACGAAGTTGAAGCCTGTCAGCTCAAGGCCTATCTCTTTGAACGTCGGTCCGAGCTGCGATTTTACCATGTCTCCCATCTCGACGAGGTTGCTTGCCATGTCGAGCACGGGCACCTTGCTTTCGCCGATGACGTCCGACATGCGCGTCACCACTATACTCTTGAGCCAGTCCGTGATGTCCTGCGTCCCGAACGAACTCATCGTTCCCGATATTTCGGTCAGGAACACATAAGGATCGCTGACGCGGAACGCGTATGTGCCGAACGCGCGTATCCTCACCGCGCCGTAATCGGCATCGCGTATGATGATGGGGTTCATCGTGCCCCATTTCTGATCGGTGAATTGACGGGTATTGACGAAGTATATATCCGACTTGAACGGGCGTTCGAAGCCGTATTTCCAGCTCATGAGTTTGGTGAGGAGCGGAACGTTGTCCGTGCTCAGCGTGTAAAAGCCGGGGAGAAACACGTCCGCCATCTTGCCCTTGTGGCAGAACACGGCTGCCTGTCCTTCCCTGACGGTAAGTTTGGAGCCTTTGTTTATCGTGTTATCGCTTTTTGAAAGATCGATCTTGTGCACGATCGTGTTTCTTGAATCGTCGGTCCATTCAATCAGTTTAAGTATTCCCATATGGTCCTTATCTCCTTGGAGGTTTCCGTATACAGACATTATATTATAAATTTGTGTTCGTGTCAATACGCTTGACCGTTATTTAACTCGGTTTTAATCTTCCGGCTTGCGTATCTTCTCGCGCGGGCGCGCGGCAGGGGATTTGCGTCCCTGCGAGGTCGCTACCGTAAGATATGAGTATCTTCTCGCGCGGGCGCGCGGCAGGGGATCCGGATCCGGCTTTACGGTCATTCGGATATGCGCGTCGGGACCCGGAAACGGGCGATGTTGTAAGAAAATGTTGTAAATCGATAAGATTTTGTTGTGAGTTTCAAATGGGTATTGACAGGCGGGATAATTCGTTGTATTTTAATTTAAGATAACCGGTATCGGGAGGGGAGTATGCTGGATATTGCAGTGGTGGAGGACGACAGGTCCGCTGCGGATATTATCGTTTCGCATCTTAAAAGATACGGAGAGGAGTTCGGAGAGGCGTTCAACATCAGACGTTATGAAAACGGGATACGCTTTCTGTCGTCGTTCAAGACGGATCTCGACATCATTTTCATGGACGTGGACATGCCGGACATGGACGGCTTCGAGGTGGCGGAAAATCTCAGGGCGGCGGACAGTACGGTCGCCCTTGTTTTCGTGACCAATCTCGCGCAGTACGCGGTGCGCGGATATGAGTTCGGCGCAATGGATTATATCCTTAAACCCGTCGGATATGCCGCGTTTGCGCTCAAGCTCAGAAAGGGGATAAATTACTGCAAGAAAGTCCGGGCGAACGACAGGCTCATAACGGTGGCGAACGGGGAAAAACGTTTTTCCGCGGCGTCGCTTATTTATGTGGAAAGCCGCGGACATCACATCACTTATCATACGACGGAGGGCGATTTCCCGGAATACGGCACGATGAAGAAAGTCGAACAGCAGCTGCCCGGCAGGGAGTTTTTCAGATGCAACAGCTGTTATATCGTCAATCTTCGTTACGTCACCGACGTTGACGGACTTAAGATCACGGTCGGCGGGAACGAGCTTGTCGTCAGTCATCCGCGAAAAAAAAGTTTCCTGGAAGCTCTCCACGGATATTACGGAAATATCCCGGGGGG
>USNB01000142.1 GCA_900555875.1 uncultured Eubacteriales bacterium | reverse complement strand
TCTTCTCTTTTATCCCGAATACGGCCGAGGTCGCTTATTTCGGGATGCAGGAGGGATTGAACAACTATTTGAATAAGCTGAAGAAAGAATGGATCGCCGACGTGGTCATGATAAGCGGGAGATCGGACGCGCCCGAGGGCGGCGTTATAGATTACATCACGGTAAGGAACGTGTTCGGTACGCTGTCGCGCATAGGATTCAAGTCGTGCGAGAGCGGCAGGGAAAAATTCCAGGGCACCGGGCTGGACTATGTGTGGTTCGACGAAGAGCCGCCCGAGGATATTTACGACGAATGCCGCATGCGCCTTGCCGACAGGCGCGGAGACATGTTCGGAACGATGACGCCGCTCAAAGGGCGGACGTTCGTGTATTCGCGCATATATATGTCGGACGACCCGGACGTGTGGTGCGAGTTCATGGAATGGGCGGACAATCCTTATCTCGATCCGGCGGAGATAGCATCGCTCACCGCGTCGCTGCCCGACGACGTGCTGGAGAGCAGACGGTACGGCAGGTTCGTCAGACGCAGCGGGCTGGTGTATCCCGAGTTCGAAGAAAGCGTTCACGTCATAGATCCGTTTCCCGTTCCGCCCGAGTGGCAGGATACGCTGTCCATTGACCCCGGACTGCATAACCCGCTTGCCTGTCACTGGTACGCCGCGGACGGAGACGGCAACGTGTATGTCGTCGCAGAGCATTACGCCGCAGGAAAGGATATAGACTGGCATGCGGAGCGGATAATTGCGAAATGCCGCGAGCTGGGCTGGAAAAGCGACCGGCACGGCAGGTATGCGGCGCTCATCGACTCCGCCGCCGATCAGCGCACGCTCGGCGGCACGCGCAGCGTCGTCTCGCTGTTCGCCGATCGCGGCATACTTGCGGATACGCGCGTGGATAAGGACGTGTATTCGGGCATAAATACCGTGAAATCGTATCTGAAAGGCGAAAGCGGGCGGCCGCGGCTGTACATATTCCGTCCGTGCGTCAATCTGATACGCGAGCTGAAGACTTATTCGTGGGGCGACGGCGAACGACCGGTGAAACGGGACGATCACTGCCTGGACGAGCTGCGTTATTACCTGATGACCGCGCCTAAAGCGAGGGATGTTCCCGAAGTAAAGAGCGTCGTAAGGCGGGATAAGGACAGGCTCGCCGCGATGACTATGAGGAGAAGGTATGGAAGATGACGAGCGTCTGCTCGCGGCGCTGAAGAAACGCGCTCTCGGTTACGAGGCGAGCGAGACCGTGACCGAATACGACGCCGAGGGCGCGGAGATCAGACGGAAGGTGTCCGTAAAGGACGTTCCGCCCGATCTGTCCGCAATAAAACTGCTGCTCGAGCTTGGCGGAGCGCGCAGCGAGCCGGATATACAGACGCTCGAAGCGGAACGCGAGCGCGTGCTCGCGCTGATAGCGGGATATTACGAAAAAAAGGGAGGCAGGAATGGAACTGACGAAATGTAAGTACAGGATGAGATGCGAGCTGGGCGCGTGCGGCAGACGCGCCGATTATACCGTGAGGTTCGCAAGGACGGGCGTGCGCAGCGGACTGAACGTTTGCGCCGAATGTCTGCGCGAGCTTGCAGGACTGCTGCCGGCGGAGGCTGACTATGAAACGTGAGTTCGACGCCGCCGCGGAAGCCGCAAGACATACCGCGCTCGAGGTGCGCGCGGATTACGAAAGACGGAGCGAGATGCGCCGCGCGACCGAGGCGCAGTGGATGCTGAACGCCTGCTTCGTCGCCGGGCGGCAGTTTGCGGAGGTAACGCCCGTGCTCGGCATAGACGACGCCCCGCCCGACCGCGAGTGGAGCGAGAGGCAGGCGTACAACCACATCGCGCCTATACTCGAGACCCGTCTCGCAAAACTTGCGGGCGTGCGTCCCGTAATGAGCGTGCGTCCGGCGTCCGGCTCGGACGAGGACTTCAAGACGGCGGAGGTATCCACTAAAATACTGTCGGCTGTGAGCGCGCGGCTGGAGACGGAGAACGTCATCTCCCGCGCGACGCTGTGGAGCGAGCTTACGGGCACCGCTCTGTACAAGGTGTTCTGGGACAAGAAAACGCGCGACGTGTGCGTGACGGCGGTCTCGCCTTACGAGATATTTCCCGACAATCTTTGTGCGGAGACGATGGACGACGTGCGTTCGCTCATCCACGCCCGCGCGCTTCCCGTAGGCGAGATCGCCGACATGTACGGCGTGCTGCCCGCCGCCGAGGAGGTGGAGTTCGCGTATCCGGAGCGCGGCTCTTCCCGTATGCTGTCCGACATGCGGCGTATCCGTCCGGACGGATACGCCGTACTGATCGAACGTTACGAAAGACCGAGCGCGGACAAGCCGGACGGCGAACTGCTCATAACGTGCGGCGAGCATCTGTTGTGGTCGGGACCGCTGCCGTACATGAACGGAACGGACGGCTCTCGCACGTTTCCGTTCGTCAAGCAGGATGCTCTTCCGTCCGCCGGTATGTTCTTCGGGCAGAGCATGGTGGAACGCGCGATACCTCTGCAGCGCGCGTATAACGCCGTAAAAAACCGCAAGCACGAGCTGATCAACCGTCTGTGCGGGGGAGTGCTGGCGGTGGAGGACGGTTCGGTCGATACCGAAGAGCTGGAGGCGGAAGGGCTGCGCCCGGGCAGCGTGGTCGTTTATCGCCGCGGCAGCTCGCCGCCTTCCATGCTCGAACAGGGCGGCGTACCTTCCGCGCTCTCGGCGGAAGAACTGCGTCTGGAAGAGGAGTTCAACGTCATTACGGGAGTGAGCGACATCATGCGCTCGTCAACCGTTCCCGCAAACGCCAACAGCGGCACCGCGATACAGCTCCTCATCGATCAGGACGACAGCCGTCTCGCGATAACGAGCGACCTCATCCGTTCGGCGGTCAGAGAGGTGTCCCGCATGGTGCTCCGTCTCTATAAGCAGTTCGCGTCCGGCGAGAGGCTGACGCGCTGCGTAGGCGAAGACGGCAAAGTGGAGCTTGTCGCGTGGAAGGGTTCGGACATAGGCGAGTGCGACGTAGTGTGCGATACGGTGGCGGAGTCTGCTGCCGGGCGCGCCGGGAAACAATCGCGTTTGCTCGAGCTGCTCTCTCTCGGACTTCTCTCCGACGATAACGGACGGCTCAGCTCCGCGACGCGTCATAAGCTGCTGGACGCATTCGGTTACGGCAGTTGGGAGACGGCGGAAGAGCTGCGCTCGCTGCACGAACAGAAGGCGGACGAGGAGAACATCGCCGCGGCAAAGGGGGACGTGGGAGAGCCGTCCGAGATAGACGACCACGACGTGCATATCCGCTCGCACGTGCGCTTCATGCTGAGCGGGGACTTCGCGGAGGCGAAGAAGAGGCATAAGACTCTCGAAAGCGACATGCTCGCGCACGTCCGCGCTCATCGCACGATGAAAGCGCTCGAAGCGCGCACGGAGGCGGAGAATGCGTAAAAAGAGGATAAGCAGGAGGATGCTCGTAAGGCGGGTAAGCGAGCTGGAGGAGGAGAACGGCGTCCAGTACGTGGCCGCCCGGAAGGAAGAGGATCAGGTGTCCCTCACCGC
>USNB01000141.1 GCA_900555875.1 uncultured Eubacteriales bacterium | reverse complement strand
GACGACGAGCAATCCGTCCGCGCCTTCCGCTTCCGCTATCCTGCTCATCTCGACCGCGCTCGCGGTGTTGTTGCTTCCCGTTCCTATGATGACGGGGACCCTGCCGTCAGTGTGCCTGACGGCGAATCGGAACATCGAGACGCGCTCCTCCTTCGTCATGGTGGAGGGTTCGCCCGTAGTTCCGCCGACGAACAGTGCGGATGCGCCGCCGCCGATCACGTGATCGATCAGCTTGCCGTATTCCGTAAAATCGATCCCGTTGTCGTTCATAGGCGTCACGAGAGCAACGCCCACCCCTTTAAAAATACTCATGTTTTGCTCCTTGCGGCTTTTCCCTGAAACCGCGTTATCTCGCGCATTCTCTGCCGGTGAGCAGCTGCGCTATCTGCACGGCATTGGTCGCCGCGCCCTTGCGGATGTTATCCGCAACTATCCACATATTCACGCCGCTTTCGACGGTGAAATCCTTCCTGATACGTCCGACGAACACCTCGTCCTTGTCCGCGCATTCGAGCGCGGTGGGATAACCGTGGTTCGCGGGATCGTCGACGACGATGATCCCGGGCGCTTCGGAGAGCACCTTGCGTACCTCTTCGGGCGTGGTCGGTTTTTCGAATTCGATATTGACGCTCTCGCTGTGACCGTAGAACACGGGTACGCGGACGCAGGTCGCGGTGACTTTCATGTCCGGCTCGTGCAGGATCTTGCGCGTTTCGTCGATCATCTTCTGTTCTTCTTTGTAATATCCGTTATCCAATAA
This sequence comes from uncultured Eubacteriales bacterium, assembly GCA_900555875.1. Taxonomy (GTDB): domain Bacteria; phylum Bacillota; class Clostridia; order Christensenellales; family Pumilibacteraceae; genus Protoclostridium. Next base: position 2,815 of record USNB01000141.1, on the reverse strand, counting down.
TATGTCGATCTCGGGCAGACAGTTCCCTGCGATGGGGCGGGGGAACTTCTTGAGCTCGTAATCGCTCCTGCCCTCTGCATACGCTTTCATGCCGTTATCCAGATCGTCGTATCCTTTGACGCCTGCTCCGGACACTGCCTGGAAGGTGGTATAGATCACGCGCCTGATACCGAATGCGTCGTGCAGCGGCTTGAGCGCGACCATAGCCTGTATGGTGGAGCAGTTGGGATTGGCGATTATGCCTTTGGGATGCTTGAACGCGTCCTCGGGATTGACCTCGGGAACAACGAGCGGCACGTCTTTATCCATACGCCAGAACGCCGAATTGTCTATCACGACGCCGCCCGCCGCAGCGAACATGGGGGAGAACTTGCCGCTGGCGCTTCCGCCCGCGCTCATGATGACGATCTCCGCTTTTGCTTTTGCGATGTTTTCTTCCGTCGTTTCGATCACGGTATATTCTTTACCGCACCATTCGATCTTCTTGCCCGCGCTTTTTGCGGATGCGAAAGGAAGCAGTTCGCTGACGGGGAACTTTCTTTCTGCAAGGACCTGAAGCATTTTTCTTCCGACCATGCCGGTCGCGCCGACTACGGCTACTCTGTACTGTTTCATTATGTGTTTATCCTCCGGGGCGGAAAGCTTCGGGCTTTTCCGCAGCTTGAAATCGTTATATCGCTAAATAAAAAATCCCTGTCGGTATGTTCGACAAGGATGGTAAAACGTCAGTCAATGCGCTTCCAATGCTCTCCACGCCATGCGTGACAGTCGCCGCGATATTATCTTCGGCAACCGACCGCGCCGTCTTCCGTCCGGCGGTGCGATCTCGGCGACGATGCCCTTTCGCGATCCCGCCGTGAACGGAGGCGTTTTAAGGATCGCTACTCATGCTCGACGCTCCTCATCGAAACATACACAGATAATATCATATTAATCATTCGTTGTCAAGCTCTTTTCGCTTGCTTTTTTCCGAATTTTTATGCTATGATATATGAATGAAGACGAGCACCGTAAAACTGATAGCGAGAGTGCTGGCGATCGCGGGGCTGATATGCGCCTGCGGACTGGCAGTGGTCTCCACTTTGTATTTTTACAATATGACGAATGAAGAGACCGGCGGTTTTCTCGGTGCTTTTTCGCTGGTCATGGTCGCGGCTACGCTTATTTTTTTCATTCCGGCATACGTGCTGCACAAAAAAGCGCGCGCGATGGAAGAGTCTGACGAGCTTCCTCTCTCCGATGACGGGGAGTCCGGCGACGCCGCCTCGCCGGCGGACGTTACCGCGGAACTACTTCCGCCTCCGGGCGAGACAGACGACGGCGAGGAGAGTGCAGACGCATGCTCCGACGACGTAGGGGACGGGAAACGGGATAACGAATGACAGTACCGCGAGAACGAGCGCCGCGATGACGAATCTGCGAGCGTTCTTACCGGAAAGCGCGGATCTTATCGTTTCGGTAACGTTCGGTCTTTCCTTCGCGGAACGCGGCGAGGTGTCGCGCACGACAAGATCTCTGACTGCGCCTGCAGCCGCAAGCGCTGCAGCCGCGGCGGCGATGATATGCAGCGCGGCGGGCGGCGAGTCTATGCCCGTGATCATATAACAGACGAGGAAGATCAGCAGCCTCAGTCCGCAGATATCGGAGAAACGTCTTATATCCATATGCGTGATTATCGGCTCATGACGAAAGAATATACGGAAGGGAATAAAAATGGATACGGTTATACTCGAAGCTAACGAAGAGAATATCGCCGGATGCGCGGAGATGATACGGCGCGGAGAAGTCGTGGCTTTCCCCACCGAGACCGTATACGGGCTGGGAGCGAACGCTCTCGACGCGGAAGCTGCGGCGAAGGTGTTCAAAGCCAAGGGCCGCCCCGCGACCAATCCGCTCATAATCCACGTGGCGGATAAATCGCAGATAGACGCGGTCGCCGTAGTAAACGACGACGCCCGCAAACTGATAGATAAATTCATGCCGGGAGCGCTTACGCTCGTGCTCCCCAAGCGCGGGAACGTGCCCGATATAGTGACTGCGGGGTTCGATACGGTGGCGGTGCGCATGCCCGACCATAAAGTGGCTCTCGAACTTATACGCGAAGCCGGAGTGCCGGTATGCGCTCCTTCGGCAAACACGAGCGCGCGCCCCTCTCCCACAAGGGCGTCTCACGTATACGACGATCTGAAAGGCAAGATCCCTGCAATACTCGACGGCGGCATGTGCCCGCTCGGGCTGGAGAGCACGATAGTCGACATGACAAAGACCCCTCCCAAGGTGCTCCGCGCCGGCGCGGTGGAACTCGATGCCGTTGCCGAAGTTATCGGCGATCTCGATACCGAGAAAGTAATGGTGGATACGCTCGCCGCGCTCAAGATACCTGCGGGTTATGTCCCCAAAGCGGAACTCGTGTTCTCGGCTTTTTACGATAACATGAGCGACGTGATAAATAAATATTACGATGCTAACAAGCTCACGCACGGCGCGCGTCCCGTGATATTCTGCATGAATTTCAATGCGGATAAATATAAGGGGAGAAACGTGATGCTTATGGGCGAAAGCGTTGCGGAATACGCAAAACTGCTGTTTGAGCGCATCCGCGAGGCGGAAAACATGGATTATAATCTTATCATCGCCGAAGGCGTGCCTATGGGCGGGATGGGTACCACCGTTCTGTCGAGGCTGATAAAGCTGAGCGGCGGAAAAGTCATCTGATATGCAACAGGGAAAGAGAGAAAAAGTAAACGTACTGTTCGTGTGCACCGGGAACACCTGCCGTTCGCCAATGGCGGAGCAGATATTCTCCGATCATCTC
>USNB01000140.1 GCA_900555875.1 uncultured Eubacteriales bacterium | reverse complement strand
GACCGTCGCCACTCTCTCCTTTTCGTCGGCGAGCGTACGCGTGTTGATCATCGCCGGGACGCTGCAGCCGAATCCCATTATCATGGGCATGAGCGCTCTTCCCGAAAGTCCGAGACGGCGGAAGATGCGGTCGAGTATGAACGCGACGCGCGCCATGTAGCCGCTGTCCTCGAGCAGCGAGAAGAACAGGAAAAGCAGAAGTATCTGAGGAAGGAACCCGATGACCGCGAACAGACCGCCGAGCACACCGTCGACAAGGAATCCGCTTGCCCATTCGGCGGCTCCCGCCGATTCAAGTCCCGAACCTATGCCTCCGGATATCGCGTCCGTTATCCCCGCAATGAAATTGGCAAGGATGACGCCCGGAGAAGATATGCCTCCGCTGCTGCCGAACAGCCCTTCGAAATACGTTCCTTCGAAATTCACCCAATCGCCGTTGTTATCGAGCGCCGGGGCGAGGAATAAGAGGTTTTCGGAAAAGGTCAAATGGAATATCACAAACAATATCGCCACGAAAAGAGGTATACCCGCCCACTTGTTAGTCAGCACTCGATCGATCTTTTCCGAAAGTTTAAGTCCCTTTCCCTCGCCCGACTTACGAGTGAGCGCAGGAGAATAATTGGCAGTTATGTAATTGTAACGCGCATTGGCGACGAACGCTTCCCAGTCTTCTCCGAAGGTCTCGTCCTTCAGCCCGTGCGTGTAATTTGCGACGAATTCCGCAGTCTTTCGATGGTTATCGCTCTCCAGACTGTCACGCTCCGTCAGCTTTATGGCGTGGAACAGCGGCGAACTGACGCCGTCGTCGCGCAGGCGCACCGCGGTCTCTTCGATCGCGGGGGCGAGTATCGTACTACCGAGCACGCTCACCCCTTGACGCTTGCGCTTTGCAGCCGCTATCGTCCTGTCCACCAGCTCTTTGAGCCCCTTCCCCGTCACCGCGGAAACGCTGACGACGGGCATATCCAGGCGCTCTTCGAGCAGTTTTACGTTTATCTTGTCCCCGTTCTTTTCCAGCTCGTCCGCCATGTTGAGCGCGACGACGACGGGGACATCCATCTCCATGAGCTGCGTGGTAAGATATAAATTGCGCTCGAGATTGGTCGAGTCGACGATATTTATCACGCAGTCGGGTTTGTTATCGAGAATGAAATTACGCGCTATGACCTCTTCCGGCGTATACGGCGAAAGCGAATATATACCGGGAAGGTCCACGACCGTGAACGGCTCGTTACCCTTCTTACATACGCCCTCGCGCTTATCCACCGTCACGCCCGGCCAGTTTCCGACATGCGCCGTCGCACCGGTCAGCGCGTTGAACAATGTGGTCTTACCGCAGTTAGGGTTGCCCGCAAGCGCTACTCTTATCATTTCTTCACCTCCGAGCCGCTGTGACCGGCCTTCGCTTCGGCGGATCCTGCCGCGACATCGACGTCGACGAGATCCGCTTCGTTGCGCCTCATGGACAACGCATAACCTCGCAAGACTACCTCTATGGGATCTCCGAGCGGCGCAGCCTTTTTAAAAGTTATAGGCGCGCTCTTGGTGACCCCCATGTCGAGCAGTCTCTTTCTCGTCCAGCCCTCGCCGCGCGTGTTCACCACAACGCCGCTCTCGCCCGGACGCATTTCGCTTACTTTTTTTATCATATGATCGCTCACCTCTGCCGCTCATGCGGCGATGAATAAGATTTACCCGATAATAATTAACCTTGGTTAATAATTTTGACTGTTTTATCGACCGGGCTTACCCCGATCGATATCTTGCCTCAAGCGATTTACGCCGTTATTATAATATACGGTGCAGATATTGTCAAATAAATTAGCTATGGTTAATGAAATTTTTTGCCGAAATTTTTATCAAAGCATATTTATCCGTCATTTATCCGCATTATTTGCGAGATAGGACTTTATCGCCGCATAAGTTTCGTCGCTGATGATGTGTTCTATAAGGCATGCGTCGCGTTCGGCGGCCTCGCCACTTACTCCGAGGGCGACGAGGAAACGGCGAACGGCGATATGTTTTTCGTAAACGCTTTCCGCACGCGCTTTTCCGCTCTCCGTTAAAAATATATGCATGCCTTCCGTCACGACATAACCGAGTTCCTTAAGTTTTCTTATGGCTTTAGTCACTGCCGGCTGAGACACACCGAGACGGCGTGCCACATCCACCTGATGGACCTGCGGCTCCGTCTGCGAGATGATATGTATGGTCTCGAGATAATCCTCGACGCTCTGTTCTATTCTCATAAAAAAAGTATAACACAACGCGCACGCGTTGTCAACGGCTTTCCCCGTTTTGAGTTCCTTACGGACGAATGACGGCTGCGCGGCAATACGGACATTGAAAGCGGACAAAAGGAAAACGCACGCCTTATGGCGTGCGCGCTCTGATACGGTCTTGTCGCGAGCTGCCGATACCGTAACGGATATGCCGGAACGCGACGAACGATCGGAAGCAATGTCTGCCGGGCTGCCGGAAGAAACGCCGGGCTTGCCGGATAAATATTCTTATTGGAGTTTCTTTCCGCACTTATTGCAGTAAACGCTGTCCGGCGGAACGGACGCGCCGCAGTGCGGGCAGTCTATATTGTGAGAGGCGGAAGCGCCATACGGCAGCGAGCATCCCTCTGACATATCCTGATCGCCGAGATGCTCTGACATGACGTACCGCACCACTTCCCGCTGAAAACTGAATACGAGAAGGAACACTCCCACAATTATTATAGGTATCCCGACAAAGAGTATATACCACAGCGGGCTGCCCGAACGCACGAGCACTGCTCCTGCCACCGTAAGCCCCAGCCCGAGAGCCGAAAGAGCGGCGCCGACTATGCGCTGAACGAGTTTTGCATGCGGCTTGGCGCCGCGCTTTTCACGTAAGGACATTATCTCTTCCCTTGCCCGCCGAACGGGCTTGTAAATTATGTATATGTTACCATATCGTGACCGTTTTGTCAATTGCGAGCGGTGGAAATTTTAGTACGATAATGATATTTTTTGTGATATTTCACTCACAAATACGGGCATAGCGAAAACGCCGCCGCATGACGATCCGGCGGCGGTATTTTCGTTCAGTTTGCGGACAATTCATCCGTAAGGCGAAGCACTTCGGGCGCGTACCTGCGCTTTCTTGCGGCATAAACGGCGCGATAAATGAACACGTTCGCCACGGCGATAAGTATGCCCGCGACGCCCACCGACACGCCCATGGCGAAAGGCAGCGAAAGCGCGCCGAGCGCCACGCACATGCCGAAGCCGAGGAGCAGCGCGGCTGCGACGCCCACGACATATGCCGCGATCTGCGGCGGACGCTTTATCGACGCGACAAGGCTTTGCAGCTCTTCATACTTGCCGCGCGTCTTTTCCGTATAGTCCTCGCGAATGCGTTTTACTTCTTCCTGCTCTTTGATAGTCATGATATCATCTCCTTGATTTGATACCGTGAGTATAACGCACGTATGTTTCGGAAGTATGCACGGAACGTTAAAGTTTTGTAAATATATACTCCTTGCGCCCTTCGGGCGCTTCGTCTATACGCAAACCTTTTCCTTGCGCACCGCTTTTATCCTTGCGCACGCG
>USNB01000139.1 GCA_900555875.1 uncultured Eubacteriales bacterium | reverse complement strand
GGGCGGCGCGGGGACTGCGGCCGCCGCGCGACAGCGCCCAGCGCTCAGCGACGGCCGCAAGCACGTCGGCCGGCACGGAAATTTTACGGTCGTCGAGTATGCCGGAGAGAATGGATAAAAATTCCTTTCTCGACGGCGTCATGAAGGTGATCGTCAGCCCGAACCGGTCGGACAGCGACAGCTGCTCCTGCATGGTGTCGCCGGCGTGCAGATCGTCGCCCGCCCGGTCGGAATGGGTCTCTTTGAGAATGTGGCGGCGGTTGGTCGTCGCGTAAATGCGCAGATTGTCGGTGCGCGAGACCGAGCCTTCGAGCGCGGCTTTGAGCTCGGCGTAATCGTCCGAGCGGCTCTCGAAAGACAGGTCGTCGATGAACAGCAGAAAGCGCATGCGTTCGGGTAGCAGCGCCGCGATGTCGGGCAGATCGCGAATGGCGTATTTGCTGAGCTCCACGAGTTTCAGCCCGCGGGGCGCCAGCTCGTTCAGGACGGCATGGACGGTGGACGATTTGCCGGTGCCGCGGTCGCCGTACAGGAGAACGTTGTTGGCCGGCAGCCCCTCTAAAAAGCACACGGTATTGTCGTACACGCGCGCCCGCTCCTCCTCGTACTCTTTGAGATCGGTCATGCGGATGGGGTTGACGTACCGCACGGCTTTGAGCCGCTTGGCCGCGCCGTCCCACAAAAAAGCCGCGCTCTCGCGGAACACGCCGTAGCCGCGCGTCCGCCAGTCGTCGAGAAACGCGTCGGCGGAAAATTCGGGCGCCGGGGCGACGGTTACGCGGGGCAGGTCGTCTGCGTGATCTTTCAGCGCCGGGATATCCGCGGCGGTAAGATCTGCCAGCCGGCGCAGAATGCGCAGTTCGCGCTGCAATTCCTCCCGGTAAACGCCGTCGCCGGTCACCGAGGCCGGATTGACGTCGGCCAGAATCCGTTCGCGCATGAACGCGACGGGATCGTTCGTCTTACCGGCGTCGGCCAGCGCGCGGTAGTACGCGCTCCAGTCGGCGGCGGGATTTTCCGACCGGGCGGCGGCAAGCCGCACGAGCGGTGACAGCGTGCCGGCGACGCCCGACAGCAGCGACAGCGTGTCGCAGACAGTAAAAATTGCGTTTTCCATACGGATAATTATACTATTTTCGGTAAAAACAGTCAAACGAAATTGACAAACGGAAAGAATTGCCGTATAATTAGTAAAATACTTTTTTACGGGAAAGGAGCAAAGTAGAAATTATGGCAAAGATCTATTACCAGCACGACTGCAACCTCGATTACCTCAAAAAGAAAACCGTGGCCGTTATCGGCTACGGCTCGCAGGGCCACGCGCATGCGCTCAACCTGCACGACTCCGGCGTGAAAGTCATCGTCGGCCTGTACAAAGGGTCCAAGTCGTGGGAGAAGGCCGAAAAGGCCGGCCTCACCGTCATGACCGCCGCCGAAGCCGCTAAGGCAGCCGACGTCATCATGATCCTCATCAACGACGAAAAGCAGGCAAAGATGTACAAGCAGGATATCGAGCCGAACCTCACCGAGGGCAAGGCGATAGCGTTCGCTCACGGCTTCAATATCCACTTCAAGCAGATAGTCCCTCCCGCCAACGTGGACGTGTTCATGATCGCGCCCAAAGGCCCCGGACACACCGTCCGCAGCGAGTACTGCGACGGCAAGGGCGTGCCCTGCCTCGTGGCGATACATCAGGATTACACGGGCAAGGCGCTCGATATCGCTCTCGCGTATGCGGCAGGCATCGGCGGCGCGCGTGCTGGCGTGCTCGAGACGACGTTCAAGTGCGAGACGGAGACCGATCTGTTCGGCGAGCAGTGCGTGCTCTGCGGCGGCGTGACCGCTCTCATGAAGGCGGGCTTTGAAACGCTTGTCGAGGCGGGCTACGATCCCCGTAACGCATACTTCGAGTGCATCCATGAGATGAAACTCATCGTTGACCTCATCTATAAGGGCGGATTCCATACCATGCGTTATTCCATCTCGGATACCGCAGAATACGGCGATTACAAGATCGGCGAGAGACTTATCACTCCCGAAGTCAAGGCGGAGATGAAGAAAGTCCTCACCGAGATCCAGGAAGGCAAGTTCGCTTCCGACTGGATCGCGGAGAACAACAACGGCCGTGCGTACTTCTATGCGAAGCGCGAGAAGGAAGCGAGCCATCAGCTCGAGACCGTCGGCGAAGAGATACGTTCGATGTACAGCTGGTCGAAAGACACCGATATCGATAAGACCGTATAAACGGCAAGATTGTATAACCGCAAAAAAGGGAAGGCATGCCTTCCCTTTTTTTGCGGCTTTTTTCCTGCCTCCGGACAGAATTATAATAAAATATCAACGCGCACGTCATCGACGTGCGCGTCCGCTTTATGCGGGAGACAGATGGAGACGTACTCCGGAATTCGCGCCTGCAAGGAGACTGAACCATATAAAGCGCTGTCGCGTTTCATATAGTCAGTCTCTGATAAAGGTCAGGCACTTCGCTGAATCGGGAACGTTGCCCATGACGGTTATGCCGTTTGCGGTGCAGCCGCCGTCAGAGTTATATATGCAGTTCGCGTCGCATTTTACGAGGGTATCCACATTGTAGTTGGCGGGGATGAAATCGTTTGCTGCCTCGAATTCCGTGCGGCGTTTGCTTTCGTCCGGCGAATATGTGGTACAGTCGGTCTTTCCGCTGACGGTTATGGACTTGCTGCAGCAGCAGTAGCCCTTGTTGTAACGGCATTCTCTCAGCCCGCATTTAAGGTCTTTCATACATGTCCTCCGTTGGCTTTTGATACTATAATTATGTGCCGCTTTTTCTCCGGATATACCGACGGGCGGAGAATGATCGTGCCGAATATGTAAGTCCGGCTGCCTTATCCTTCCTTGTTCGCGGCAGGACGGAAAACGTAAAAAAGACGCGCCGGGCGGCGCGTCTGAATTACGTTAAAGGCATATTGCCGTTATATCAGTATGTTGTTCCCGAGATGATCGATGGCGACGAGAAGGGGGAGCCTGTCCACCGTGAGTCGCCGGACGGCTTCGCAGCCGAGATCGGGATAAGCTATCTCCTCGCAGGCGGTGATGCGGCTTTTTATCAGGGCTGCCGCTCCGCCTACGGCGATAAGGTATACCGCTCCGTTACGCTTTATCGCGTCGATGACCGCCTGCGAGCGTTTGCCTTTGCCGATCATGATCTTCAGCCCTGCGTCGAGCAGGCGGGGCGCATAGTCGTCCATGCGCGCGGAAGTGGTCGGCCCGCAGGATCCTATGATCTCGCCTTTGCGCGCAGGAGTGGGTCCGGCGTAATATATCGCCGCGCCGTCGATGTCTATGGGGAGCGGTCTGCCTTCGTCCAGCGCCTCCATGAACCGCTTGTGCGCCGCGTCGCGGGCGGTGTATATCGTTCCCGAGAACTCCACCGCGTCGCCTGCGCAAAGAGCGGTAAGATCGCTGCCGTTGTCTATCTTTACGGTTTTCATGAGCGGGCCTCCGTGTCGGTGAATCCGATGTGCGCGTGACGCGCGCTGTGGCACTGTACGGTAACGGCGACCGGCAGCATGCCTATATGCGTGGGGTACGTTTCGACGGCGCAGGCGAGCGCCGTGTGAGATCCGCCCAGGCCCTGTGCCCCTATGCCGAGCGCGTTCACGGCTCTGAGTATGTCCGCTTCCAG
>USNB01000138.1 GCA_900555875.1 uncultured Eubacteriales bacterium | reverse complement strand
ACTACAAGGCGGACGGTATAATGGGCTCCCTCAACAGGATGGGTATGGCGTGGTCGCACCACGGCTTCTATAAGCAGATGACCCGCGACGAGTGGGGCTGGAACGGCATGTATATCACGGACGGCGACGGCGGTTCGGGCGATCAGTACAACAACTACAGCTACTGGACGATAAACAACTACGCCGGACTTCTCGGCGGCGGCAAGATATGCGAGACGGGCGACACCGCATTTGCGACGGCGGGCGGCAGCGGCGACCTCATCAACACGAGCGGTTCCAACGCTACCAACTACGTGCAGTACGTCATCCACTATGTGGGAATGACCGCGGCTTACCAGTACGGTCACAATATCGATATCGTGAATTACGAGCCTAATTACACGGTACCCACTGTTATACTCGCGGTAGTCGACGGCGTGCTCCTCGTGGCGCTTCTCGTGGTGCTGTTCGCGGTAGCGCTCCCCGGACTTCGCAAGAAGGAAAACTGAGCTGAAAGGAGGAAATGAAATGAAATTGGTAAAGAAGATCTTAGTCCCCGTGCTCGCGGCAGGCGCAGCGCTTGCTATGGCAGTCGTTGGGCTTACGGGATGCGGCGGTCTCGCCACCCCGGGAAACTTCACTTTCGATCGTCCCACGAGGGCATACTCGTTTGACACGGTCGACGGTGCGACGAGCTATCAGATATCCATAAATAAAGTGCTCAATGAGGCAACCGGCAGAGCCATGACCGCAGAAACGCTTGCCAGCATACAGCGTGATGAGCGCGGACAGACGATCACTCAGCCGGCTACCACGGCGGCAGAGCTCAGGACTATGCCCGGAAGCTCGGAGAGCGAATATATCTGGACGTCATTCATTGCCAATACTCTCGTGCCCGGCAGCGATGAAGCCCAAATATCCGGCAATCTTTCCATCTACCGCAACCAGACGCGTGCGGACGGCGTTACTCCCGTACTGCTCAGCGGTAACCCTGAAGAGCTCCCGCTCGGTCATTACTACATTTCGTGCTACGCGGTGGACGACGAAGGCAACACCTCCGAACCCGCATGGGAAGAGTTCGTGGTAGCCGGTCAGCTCGACGGTCCCGATTATTCGTATAATGTTGAAAACGGAAAAATGACGATATCGCTTTCCTCGACTTATGTCGACAATGCGATGCGTTATGACGGTTTGCCGGAGTCGATAGACTTCACTATAAACGACGGTTCGGGAACGGCAAAGACCGTAACGTTCGATAACTTCGCCTACTATGCAACGACTATCGGACCTGACACCACATATAACTACATGTTCATCACCGAAGAACTGGATGTGTCGAATGCGAACGCTTACACTGTGAGCGCTGTTGCAAGAGGCGACGGCGGACAGATAACCAATTCTGATACGCTTACTGCAAGCGGTATACTTATCGATGACTTCACCGTCAATACGGCGGATGCGACCTCGACGTTCACCGGCGGCGGTACGACTTACACGCTCACCAAGGTGGAAGCGACCGACGACGATCCCGATGATGCCGTCACTCCTCTTCTGCGTTGGAACATCTCCGGCGGCAGCCTGACGGGCGGCATGCTCGAGTATCGCGCAGAGCGGGTGGAAGTAGAACAGTGGGGTCAGATCCAGATCCGTACGAATTACAGCCTGTATCTGACGACGACGTCCGCGGACGGCTCTGCTTCGTATAATCTGCAGACGCAGAGAACGGGTTCCGAAACGGCTCCCGAAGCATTCAGCGTCTCCGTTACCGGCATAGCGCCCGTATAATAGGGGACCGATTACCCGAAAGTATGTGAAAGTCGGGCGCGGCAATGCGCCGTGCCCGACCTTTGCATGCCCGTAAAACGAGGAGATCATTATCCGATGACAGATGAAATAAAAGAAAACGAAGCGGCGGATGGCGTGACCGTGACCGGGGAAACGGGAACGGAGCAGGCGGCTGCCGCAGTAAAGGAGCCTAAGCACAGCGGGTTCTCCCGCACGCTGAACAAGTTCTTCCACCACATCGACCGCGGCGGCACGCTGAAGGGCGAGGTGATGGCGGGACTGACGGTGTTCTTTATCGCCATATGCGTTCTGTTCATGAACGTGCAGGTGATAATAAACGCGCTCGGCGCAGGAGTGCTCACGGAGACGGCGCCCGAAGGCCCCGTCAATATCGCGAACGCGACCACGATAGCGACGATGTACGTCGGAGCGGTGATAGTCGCATTCATAGGAAGCCTTGTGATAGGATTGGTCGCGCGTCTGCCGTTTGTGCAGATGTCGACGATGGGGCTTTCCTCGTCTATGGTCAGTCTGCTCGGCGTGAGCGGCGGCCTTACGTATTACAACATACTCTTTGTATCCTTCCTCGCGGCTATCGTATATGCGGTGCTCGTATCCGTACCCGTGGTGAGGAAGTACGTGTTCGACGCGGTGCCCGCGCCCGTGAGAAAGGCGCTGCCTGCGGCGGCGGGACTGATAGTGATGTTCTCCGCCGCGCAGCAGAGCGGATTCGTTACCGCCGAATACGTCGCCGTGGGCGGCAGCGGAGCCGCTGTGCCGGTCGTGACGGGCGGCGCGGAAGGCATTACCGCGATAGCGTTCGCTGCGGTCATCATTGCCGTAGCCGTATACATAGTGCTTCGCGCGCTGCGCCTCAGGCACCCGGTCTTCTGGTCGATGACGGGCGGAACGCTTGCATTCATCCTTATCATGATCATCGCGAACGGTACGAACGCATCCTCTCCCGATTCATTCGTGAATTTCGGCAGGCTGTGGGTCATGGTAGGTTCTCAGGCTTCCGAAACGACGCCTTTCGGAGACAGCTGGTTCTCGTATATGGGTACGGGCATAGGCGAAGTGTTCTCCAACTTCGGCAGGGTATTCACCGAAGGCACGACTTTCGCCGAGGGCGTCAGCGCGGGATCATTCGTGGTCGGCGGCATCCTCTGCTATCTCTTTGCCGGAATGTACGACGCACACGCGACCTTGCAGGCGACTGAAGAGGACATAAACGAGAAAGCTGAAGAGGCAGGCAAGGTCGACTTTGACAGCGAAAAGGGAACGCGCATAGCGCTCATGTGCAATGCGGGAATGAACGTCATCGCTCCTCTCTTCGGAATGTGCGGCGTGACGATGTCCAAGACCTCCGTCGCAGGCACGCGCGACAGCGGCAAGTCGGGCATAGTTCCCGTCGTGGCTGCGATAGGCTTCCTCGTATCCCTGTTCGTGTGGGTCGCTCCCGTGCTTTTCGCGACGACGACGTACGTTGCCGGCAGCATGAACGACTTCAATTACAACGCATACGGCAACGGCGGCTTCATCGCGACGTTCACCGGACTGAGCTTCGGCGTCGCGGACGCGGTCATGGTATGCGTGGGCGCGTCCATGTTGCGCAGTCTTAAAAACGTGGAATTCAGGGATCTCACTCAGAGTATCCCCGTCATAGCTACGCTCGTCGGTTCATTCGTATTCACGAATCTCGCATACGGCGTGGCGGCAGGCGTGTTCGCATACATCGTCGCGCAGCTCTGCTCCTTCCGCGATCCCGCCCTCGGCTGGCTCGGCTCGCTGAAGCGCAACTTCCTGCCCGATCTTCTTGGCATAGGCATCCCGACGGCAGTGCTCTGCGTGCTTCTGATACTTATGCTTGCTTTGGCTTAAGGCTTTTCGTCACAGACAAATACGGCT
>USNB01000137.1 GCA_900555875.1 uncultured Eubacteriales bacterium | reverse complement strand
AGCAGCGGGAGATATCCACGCGGCCGTCGGGCAGGAACGGAACGCCTTCGCGATCCAGCCACTCGCGCTGAACGTCGTCTCCGCCGAATGCGAACGCGGGGGCGAGACTGCCGTCGCGGAACACGACGCGATGGCAGGGCACGACCAGCGGCGTGCGGTTCGTGTGCAGGAGCCTTCCCACCTGCCTTGCGCCGCGAGGACACCCGAGCGCGCGTGCGACTGTGCCGTAAGTGGTAACGCGCCCTTCCGGAATGCGTTTTACGATGTCGAAAACCTGTTCTGCCGTCATATTCGCCTCCTTATGTAAAAAGCGCGGGACCGTGCCGATCCCGCGCGTCAAAAGATCCTGCGATCAAAAGAACAGGAATATCACCGCACCGATATATGCGGCTATGCCGATGAGGATATATCCCCAATCCTCGAGCCATCCCCACGAGGTCGCAAACGTGTAAAGAAGCACGAGTATGCCGACGACGATGAGCAGTATGCCCATGATGAGCGCGAACGTATTGCCGTGGCGCACCGCCTGGATGATAGTCCATATGCCGTATGCGATGAGCGCTATGCCGATCGCAAGGTATACATACTGCGTGACCGTGTTCGCCATGACGATAAGTATGACGCCTATCACCGCCTGGATTATGCCGACGACGAGCGTGCCCATATCGGTGCCCTCGTTCTTGCGCAGATAGCGCACTATCGCGACCGCGCCCAGGCACACGCAGAACACTCCGACTATCGTTATCGCAACGGGCGTTATGTCCTGTCCGCCCTGGAAGAGAAGACATGTGCCTATCGCCGCGAGCATGCAGCCGATGAACGCGTTTATCGTGATGTTGAAGTAGAACTTCGTTCTGCTCGTGCGCGCGCTCGCCGTCGTGCGGCGGCGCGTGCTGCTGCGATTGCTGCTGTTGTTGTTACTGCTGTTTGTAGCCATTTCCGGATCCTCCTCCGAATAAATTGTTTTTCATTCAAGACAAGCGGTTCACTTATCCGCTTCCGTACCTGCCCCGTCGGCAGATCCTTCCCCGGTATCGAACACCGACTGATGGGATTCCCCTATCCCGACGCCCGCTACCTTGCGGTATCTCTCGCGCCAGAATTCCGCTTTGCCCTTGTCCTCGGGCACGCCGATGCCGCCTTCGTATATCTGCACCATAGCGTCGATGGCTTTGAGATGATCGGAAAGCGCCGCCTGGTATATCCAGTTGAACCCTACGGTATAATCGGGCGTAACGCCGTAGCCGTTGATCAGACATACGCCGTACCAATACTCGCCTTCGGGGATACGCGCCTCTGCAGCCGGCCGCCACCATGCGATGGCTTCGTCGAGCATGGCGCTCGCCTCGGGCAGCACGTTGGCTTTGCGCAGATAGCGCATCGCCTTGACGTAATTCTTTTTCACGCCCCTGCCCTGCGCGTACATCGCGCCCAGCTCGAACATCGCGTGCACGTCGCCGCCGTCGGCAGCTTTGCGGAACATTTCGGCGGCGCGCGCGTCGTCCGCCTCGCAGCCTATACCTCCGACGAGCATAGTGCCCAGCTCATAGCAGCATCCGACGTGGCCTTTTTCCGCACCTTCCTCAAAAGCGCGCATAGCCTTTTCGTAGCTCTTTGCGACGCCCTTGCCCGCATACAGCTTTTTGCCCAGCTCATACATCGCCTTCTCGGCAAGATCGGAAAGCTCCTTGGGCTTCATCATCTTATATTTGTTTATATACTGTCCGAGTACGGACGAAAATTTACTCATGAAAAACTCCCGTTGTCACCGGCTCTCCGGGACACAACAAAAGGGACATCCGCATTCGCGCAGCCGTCCCTCTCGTGTTTCAAGACATTGCGTCGGAATATGCTTCCGGTGTTCCGCAAACCACAACTTTGCCCTGACGCGAATAGACTACATCCGCGCTTCCGGCATATACGCCGCTGTTTGCTTCTTCGGCGTTACCGGGACCGACTATAGTGCCGAGTCCGTATTTAATGAAACCCGTCTCGTCGATCTCATACCAGCGGATCGCATATTCCTCATTCACAAAATACCACGCCACGACATATTCGAAATCCGTACCTTCTATCTTGCTCGCCTGAACGCGTGCCTGAAGTCCCGTGATCTCACTGTTCGTCATCTGGTCGGCGGTATATGAAAGTACGCTGTAGCCGTAATCTTCGCCCTGCAACTTCGTTGCGAACGCACTGTAGTCCGCGCTCAGGCAGCCGGTCATGCTGACGCAACCGAACACCGCCACGCAAAGAAGAAGCGCGGGCAAAATAAACCTTCTTTTCTTCATCGTGTTTTATCCCGCGGCATATGTCGCCCGCAGGGTAAGTCTCCTTAATTAGTTTTTATTTTTCGCTGATCGCGCCTACAGGGCATGCCGCTTCGCAAGCGCCGCAGTCGATGCAAGCGGATTCGTCTATCTCATAATGAGCAGCACCCGCAGAGATCGCGCTTACAGGGCACTCGCCTTCGCACGTTCCGCACGATACGCATTCATCCGAAATTACTCTTGCCATGACAATTCTCCTCCTGACTCTTTGTTTGTGTATCAATTATAGCACGCAAAAAAAGAAAAGTAAATGATTTTCGCGTATTTTTCGTCGCTTAAAATGCGGCTGCGGCACATTTTTTCTCCCGCCCCGGACGATATCGCCCGACAGCCGCCCCGTTTCGCCGCGTTCAGTCCTCGATATGGCGCAGTTCGTCAGCCTCCGCCTTGCTGACGCGCACGTCGTCCGCGGCGCTGGACGAATCCAGTTTGATGACTTTTTCGATGGGATAATCGGTGGAATCGAAAGTGCCGTCGCGGTTCTCTGTGCGCACCCTGACGGTCATGCGGATCTGATTGACGCCTACCGCCACGCCCTCGCATTCCTCGCCGCCCTCTTTGACGACGCGCACCTTGCTGCCCACTTTGGGAAGGAGTTTGTTCGCTTCGGTGTAATAGGCGTTTTCATACGAAAGACAGCACATCAGCCGCCCGCACAGCCCGCTTATCTTGCCGGGATTGAGCGAAAGGTTCTGATTCTTCGCCATGCGTATATTCACTTTGGCAAAATCGCAGCCCGACGCGCAGCAGCATTCCCTGCCGCACGGTCCGAATCCGCCCATCATGCGGCACTCGTCGCGCGTGCCTATCTGGCGCAGCTCGATGCGCGTCCTGAACGCGCTCGCAAGATCCTTGACGAGTTCGCGGAAATCCACACGGCTCTCGCTCGTAAAATAAAGCACGAGCTTCGCGCCGTCTATCGTGTACTGCGCGTCGACCAGCTTCATTTTGAGCTTGCGCGCGGCTATCTTTTCCGCCGCGATACGCATCACTTCCGGCTTTTTCGCGGACTGCTCGGCATGACGCGCAAGATCCTGTTCGGTCGCGGAGCGCAGAACGGGTTTGAGAGGAGCGACGACTTTCTTTTCGTCCACTTCCTCGGGAGGAGTGCGGACCACTCCTATCTCCACGCCGCGGGCGGTCTCCACGATGACGCTCTCGCCCACCGCGTAGTCCCCGCTCTCAGCGGCAAACCAATATACTTTGGGCGTATTCTCAAATCTGACGCCCACTACTCTTGGCATTGTACATTACCTCCGATACGGTTATGACGAACATGTCCGCTACCGCCGCGAGATTGCCCGAAGCCGTCCTTGCGACCGCCGCGCGCACGCTTCCGAGCACGTCCGGCATCGCCGCGAGAGGAA
>USNB01000136.1 GCA_900555875.1 uncultured Eubacteriales bacterium | reverse complement strand
GTGAATTTTATGATCGGCCGCGAAGAAGAGGACGGCGTGCGTTTTATCGGATTCTATGATGATGCGGAGATCTCCGACAGTCCGGATAAGGCGGACACCGGACTTATATACATCCCGGGCGACGGGGATAAACCTTTTGCGTTCGTCGTGCCCGGCGGCGGGTTTACAAGCGAAGCGGTGACGGCAGAGGGCTTTACCGCGGCGCGTGAGCTGCATGAACGGGGCTATCCCGTTTTTATCCTCATTTACCGGGTGAGCGTCGAAAACGAGTGGGCGGATCAGGAAGCGCTCGCTAATGCCGATTTCGGAGCGGCAATGAGATATATTTCCGACAATGCGTCCGATCTCGGCGTGCGGATGGACGGGTACTCCGTGTGGGGATATTCGGCGGGCGGTCGGCTGAGCTGGCTCTGGGGGCTGGATAACGGATTCGGGTATGCGGCGCACGGCGCGGAAGCGCCGGCTGCGGCGATATTGTCATATTCGGGCTGGCACGAAGAGCGTTTCGCGGGCGACTATTCGTCCGTACCTCCTACGTTCTTGGGCTATTGTATGGACGATAAAGTGATCGGCGAGGAGAGATCGGAGGGGATAGAGCGATATATCGAAGAGCTGCGTTTGCTCGGTAAGGACGTCGAAGCCCATGTGTATGACGCTCCGCACGGATACGGCACCGGCGCCGGCACCGAAGCGGACGGCTGGATGGAGAGCGCGTTCGCGTTCTGGGAAAAACATATATGAGAACGGTCTTTCCGCCGGTGAACGGGACGATCTTTTCCGCCCGAAACATTAAATTTTTTCGGGAGTATTATTTAATATCCGTTTAAGACATCGGGGTTATCATTCGGGTGTAAAGCGAAGGGGCGAGCAGCCCCGGCGGCTTTACATCCGAATCAGCCGTATCATCCATCCTCAGGGAGTCCTGCACTTCAAGGTCGTCAGACCGGCAGGGCTCTTTTTTATTTTAACGGATGTTTAATTTTAACGGGCTAATATGAGTTTACAAAAGCCCGATGCGGTGATATAATGATTGAACAGGAAAAAGGAGAGGATATCAGATGAGAGTATTGCTTGTCGAAGATTCGGTCAGTCTTACGGACGCGCTCGAGAGCGTGCTCAAACGCGAGAAGTTCACGGTGGAGATCGCTCACGACGGTGAAGAGGGTGTCGCATATGCCGAAACGGGCGTGTACGACGTTATCCTCATGGATGTTATGATGCCCGTAAAAAGCGGTATCGAAGCTACGCGGGAGCTGCGCGCGAAGAAGATCAACACTCCCATCATCATGCTCACTGCGCTCAGCGAGGAGAGCGATAAGATAGCGGGATTGGATTGCGGCGCGGACGACTACATCACCAAACCGTTCTCGATGTCCGAGCTTCTTGCCCGTATACGCGCCGTTACTCGGCGCAAAGGCGACATTATCCCCGACGACGGGCTGAGTTACGGCGGCGTGACGCTCAATCTGTATACGTATATGCTTTCGAGCGGAGAAAAGTCGATCAAGCTTTCCAAGAAGGAGGCGGAGATAATTCGTTTCTTCTTTGAAAAGCCATCGTTCGTCGCTCAGCGCGACCAGCTCATAAGCAAAGTCTGGGGCTTTGACAGCGAGTTTGAATCCAACAATCTCGAAGTGTTCATATCCTTTCTGCGCAAGAAGCTCAGATTTCTTGACGCGAAGTTCACGATAGTGCCGGTGCGCGGCGTCGGTTATCGGTTGAGCGAACCGAAGGAAGAATAACCGATGTTTCCCTGCCGCGGGGAAGAGGACGGGTGCGGTCATGCCGAAGAACGATGACGCGGAAACGAAAAAAACACGCCGCGAAGAAAAAAAGATATCGCTGACGACTCGTCTGTTCCGCAAGCTGCAGACGAAATTCACCGTGCTCGTCGCCGTCATATGCTCCGTGCTGGTGACGGTCTCTTTCGTCGCTATGACGATCGTCAATACCGTGGCTCTCGAAATGTCCGTCAGCGATATGATGGACGAAGCTGTGCGCGTCGTGATAGACGGTATAGGATTCCCGGGGAACGAGACGGATGTCATCGGCGATGAATGCCTCGTTATCATAGACCGCGGCGGCAACGAGTTCGCGATGCTCGGTTCTCTCGGCGGAACGGAACCGACCGAGGAGCAGACCGAGGAGCTTATAAGCGCGGCATACCGCGGAGAAAGCAGCGTGCGGCTGGACGATATGCTCATACGCATACGCACGCGCATCATAGAGCCGCCGGAGAGCGGACGCCTCGGCATATACGTGTTCTATGACTTTACGGACAGGTATTCGCTGTACGTTACGCAGACGCTGGGCATGCTGTTCTCATTCCTTGCCCTCGCGCTCATACTGACTACGTTCGGCTATATGATGAGCGGCATAGTCCTTGCTCCCGCAAGGGACGCGCTCGTCAAGCAGAAAGATCTTGTCGCGAACGCCAGTCACGAGCTGAAGACCCCGATAACCATAATAAACGCAAATCTCGACGTCATCAAGAACGCTCCCATGTCTGCGGATAACGAGAAGTGGATCGCGAATATAGAGACGCAGACCAAGCGCATGAACGACCTTATAATAGAGATGCTCGAGATGTGTAGCTTTGAATCGGACACTTATAAGCCTGAGATCACCGAATTCGATCTCGGTGACGTTACGGAAGGGTGCTGCCTGTCGTTCGAGGCGGCGTGCTATGAAAAGGGCGTCGGTATCAAATACGAAGGCGAGGGGAATACAGTCATCCGTTCGGACGAAAAGGGCTGGACGAAGCTCGTCGGCATACTCATCGACAATGCCGTCAAATATTCTCCGGACGGCGGACGCATAAGCGTGAACATCGAGCGGCGGAAAAAGCACATACTTCTTTATGTCGGGAACGACGGAGAGATCCCCGCGGATAAGATAGACAAGATATTCGACCGCTTTTATAAAGCAGGCGACGGTTCGGGCAGTTTCGGGCTTGGGCTGGCTATGGCGAAAGTCATAACGGGCGGCATGAACGGCAGCATAACGTGCGCAAGCCGCGACGGCCGCACCGTGTTCACTGTAACGGTCCCCGTAAAAGAATGAACGCCGAAAGGAGATATGTATGGATATATACGGTAATATAATAGACGCGATAGGGAATACTCCCATGCTGGAGCTTGGGGGCTATGCAAGACATATAGGCGCGAAAGCGCGTTTGCTCGTAAAACTCGAAAACCGTAATCCAGGCGGGAGCATAAAGGATCGCGTTGCCGCGCGTATGCTGCTCGACGCGGAGGACGACGGCAGGCTTACTCCCGATACCGTCATAATAGAACCCACGAGCGGTAACACCGGTATCGGTCTCGCGGCGCTCTGCGCGGTCAGAGGCTATCGGCTGATAATAGTCATGCCGGACAGCATGAGCGTCGAGCGGCGCAAGCTGATGTCGGCATACGGCGCGGAACTCGTGCTCACTCCGGGCGCGCTCGAAATGAGCGGCGCCATTGCCGAGGCGGAGCGCATAGCCGCGTCGCACGAGCGCAGCTTCATCGCCGGTCAGTTCGTCAATCCCTCCAATCCCAAGGCGCACTATCTCACCACCGCGCCGGAGATATGGTCGCTCGTATCCTCGACCATGGGTGCGTTCGTCGCGGGCGCGGGCACGGGCGGAACGGTCACGGGCGTGGGAAGGTATATAAAAGAGCATTCATCTTCCGTTCTCATCGCCGCCGCCGAGCCTGCCGAAAGCGCTGTGCTGAGCGGCA
>USNB01000135.1 GCA_900555875.1 uncultured Eubacteriales bacterium | reverse complement strand
AGGAACCGTATCCGAGCGGTTGGAGAGGCTCATCGACTACGCCGAGGAAAATTATGCCGAGGATCTCGCCGAAGCGGACGAGGGAAGAGCTTCGCCGTTTACAAAAGCCAGGGAACTTGCTTTGCTGTGCGGGCGCCTGCTCGGCGGCGTGCCAGACGAGATCGCTCTCGACGCGTTCTGCGAGGGCATGCGCGAGACGGAACTGTCTGCCCGTCCGCGTCTGCGCGGCGCGGTGGAGATAGGCGGCGAACGGGATTTCCGCGCGCGTTCGTTCCGCCGCGTGTTCGTCGCGGACTTCGATTCGGACGCGCACCCCGCGGTGACTGCCGACGACGGGCTGATAAGCGATTCGGAGATACGGGCGATGCGTGAGCGCGGTACTTCGGTATCTCCTACGACGGAGGAAGTCAACGCGCGCGCTGCCGATGAATTTTTCCTGCTGCTTTCGGAAGCGGAAAGGATAACGCTCGTATATTCGGAAAAGGCGGGCGACATGCTGGATGTCATAAAAAACGGCGCGCGTTCGTTCTCGGAGACCGGTTACGAGCGGGAGAGCGCGGCGCTCGAGCATGCGTCCGACCCCATGACGCTCGTTGAAATTTGTCCGACGGAGAATATGATAGCCGAACAGTATCTTTCCGCGATGTCCCGCGTCGGTGAGAGCTTTGACGAGCCGGTTTGGTATCCCTATGCCGCGGCTCTTTCGGGCGGAGCTGCCGCTCACGTCATGCGGCGCCCTGCGGAAAAGAGCGCGACCGCGGGCAGACTGATGCTGGGCGCTACCACAAAAGTCACTCAGATCGAGTCGTATTTCAAATGTCCGCGCATGCACTTTTTCTCTCACGGCATCAGACTTTCGCCGCCGGAAGAAGCCGAACTGACCGCGCTCGATATAGGTTCCGTGCTCCATCGCGTGGCGGAACGGTTCGTGCGCGAATGCGACGGAGAAGATCCCGCTTCGGCAGCGGAGCGTCTGCTCGCGGACGCGCTCGCGGAAACGGGCAAGGGGGAAGCGGACGTCAACCGCCGGATCGCGGGCGTGCTCGGCAAAGAGGCGGAAGGGCTGTGCTTCGGGATCCGCCGTCAGATCGAGGCGGGCAAATTCGTCCCTGCGGCGACGGAAGCGGAATTCGGCTTCGGAGGCAGGCTGGAGGGACTGCCCGTAAGAGCCGGCGACAGGGAAGTACTGCTGCGCGGAAAGATAGACCGCATAGATGTGTGCGGAGATCTCGTCCGTCTGATAGACTACAAGACGGGCAGCGTATCCTGTAAACTCGGCGAAGTGCGGATGGGAGTGAAGCTGCAGCTTCTTCTCTATCTTGCGGTCATGCGCAGAGCGGGATACCGACCCGCGGGAGCGTTCTATTTCCCGACGCAGTGCGATTTTTCCACTGACAGACCGTATCTTCTCACCGGTTTTTGCGACAACGCTCCGGAAGTTCTCGATGCAATGGATCCGCACATTCTTGAGAGCGGAGAGAGCGTCGTTACGGCGGTAAAGCGCAACCGCAGGACGCCGTATGTGGGCAGCGGCGAGAACGGGGCGCAGCTGGAAAAACTGATAGATTATGCGGAGGCCGCGGCGTCGGGCGCTGCGGGCGAGATATCCGAAGGGTACATCGCGCCGTCGCCGTATGAGGGCGCCTGCGTATACTGCGCATATTCCGACTGCTGCGGACATACGGGCGGAAAGAGACGGGATAGGGCCGCGGATCTCAGATTTGCGGCGGAGGAGAAATAATGGCGATAGAGTGGACAGAGTCGCAGAGAAAAGTCATAGATCACGGTAAAGGCGATCTGCTTGTCAGCGCAAGTGCGGGCAGCGGCAAGACTACCGTGATGCTCGGCAGGGTATTACGTCTGATAGATGACGGCGGAGACCTGGACAGGATGCTCATATCCACGTTCACCGTGAGCGCAGCCGACGATATGCGCGTCAAGCTTGCCCGCAATCTTCGCGAAAGATATACGAGTACGCGGGAAGAGAAATACCTCCGGGCGCTCGGCAAACTGCCGGGAGCGGATATTTGCACGCTGCATAAATGGTGTCAGAAGCTCATACGCAAATATTTTTATGTATGCGGCGACGATCCCGCGTTCGATATAGCCGACAGCGCCGAGAGTTCATTGTGGCTGAACGAGAGCATAGATAAGGCGTTCGCCCTGCAGGAAGAGAAAAACGACGAGGATTTTGCGGAGATCTGCGCGTGTTATGTCAGACATAGGAGCGATTCGCCCCTCAAAAAGATAGTTAAAAGCATGCTGTCGTTCTCGTCCGCGCGCCGCGACGGCAGGGGCTGGCTGGAAAACGCCGCTCATTCATACGACGACTGCGCAGCCTGCCGCGAGTATGTGAACGGCGTGATCGGAGCAAAGCGAACGGCGGCGGAACGCTCCATCCTCGCATACGAGCAGGCTGCGGCGGACAGAGGGATAGCGGATGCGGCGCGGCCGTTCGCCGAAGAACTTCGCGCCATGCTCGACGGAGCGGACTGCGGCTGGACGCGTTCGACCAAGGCGGTCGCAGAGATAAAAGATCTGCGCGATATCGCCAAGGCGCGCGTGACCGCCGCGCTCGAATATACCTGTCTCGTCATGAGCGCGAGGAACGATGAAGCGGGACGCGCCGCGCGCAAGCTGTCGGAAATAGCGCTCGCGGCTTACGATCTGTACGAGGCGAAGAAGGCGGAAAAAGGCAAATTCGATTTCACCGATCTCGAGCGGCGCGCGCTCCGCATCCTCGAAAGTCCGGAAGGCGACAAGGTGCGCGCGTCTCTCGACAACGTGTTCATCGACGAGTATCAGGATATCAATCCGCTTCAGGAGAGCATAATACGTCTGCTCGGCAAGGGCAATCTGTTCTTTGTCGGAGACGTAAAGCAAAGCATATACGCTTTCCGTAATTGCGATCCGTCGCTTTTTACGGAAAAGAAGAGGGTCCTTTCCGCCGAGGAGGACGGGACTGCGGAGCTCAACAAAAATTACAGGAGCAGGAGCGGCATACTTAATTTCTGCAATCGGCTTTTTTCCCGCATCATGACGGAGGATTTCGGCATGATAGATTACAGAAACGAAGGCAGTTTTGCCGTGGATGGCGGGGCGGACGACGGCAGCGTGGAGATGTTCTGCTTCGACGATACGAGGAAAAAAACGGAAAAAGCGGACTTTTCGGAGGTGTATTCGGTGGCTGCGGACGAGCCCGAAGAGGACGACGGGGAAAGCGAAGAGACCCGCGCCATCGTCCGCCGCATAATCGGGCTGGTGGAAGAAGGGTATTCGTACGGAGACATCGCGGTCCTCATCCGCCGCCGGAATACGGGCGAGGAAAAGATAGCTTCGGATCTCCGCGCTCTCGGTATCCCCGTTTCCGTTGGCAGCCGTTCGTCGCTTACTGAAGGCAGGATAAATAAATTACTGATATCCGTGCTTCGTCTGGCGGATAATTTTTACGACGACGTGTCTCTTGCCGCGGTGATGCTTTCTCCCGTGGGCGGGTTTTCGGAAGACGATCTGGCGCGTCTCCGGGAAAAGTATGCCGGAGAGAGCTGCTTTTACGGATGCGTGCTGCGCGCTGCCGGAGACGGAGACGAGCGGGTAAAGGTGTTCGTTGCCGCGATCGACCGTTACTCGCGCCTTTCCCGCGTACTGCGCCCGGGCGAGCTTGCGGGCCGGATAACGAGCGAACACAGGCTGTTTGCCGCCGCTCTGGCGGAGAAGGGCGGAGCGTCGGCGTCCGAGTCGCTCGGCAGA
>USNB01000134.1 GCA_900555875.1 uncultured Eubacteriales bacterium | reverse complement strand
AGAAGAACGGAAACGGAGGATCCGAGGCGGGAGCGGACGACGCGTCCGCAGGAGAGAGTGCGCGGCAGTCTGAAGAGGACTTGCAGCCCGGTCCGACGGATACGGACGGCGATGACGCCGACCGTGCGAAAACGTCGGAAAGCGACGAATAACGGCGATATTTGTTTTTTCGCGAGCCACATGCGCGGGAATACATATATAAAAATCGACACAAACTTGATTTTAAGAGGAGGAAACAAATGGAAAAGAAGAAAAGGATCATTTCCAAACTGATCTTCGTTCTCGTTTTGGCGGCGGTCGTAAGCATGTGCTTTGTCGGCACTACGCTTGCACGTTATGTGAGCAGCGACTCCGGTTCCGCAACGACGGGCGTGGCACTGTGGAAATTGGATTTTGTGCAATCAGGTGGGACATCTGCATCGTTTGATCAGCTTTCTCCCGAAGCTGAGGCTTTGGGCTTTGGCTCGGGCGCAGATAGTGTAAGAGTTAATTCTACCGCTGTTACGCCTATCTCTACTATCACTTATGATATAGACGTGGATGCAGATCTGACCGTGACTATTGATAAGGATAAAGGCGAAGAAGGCGACACTTACCGCATGTTTGATTTTACTATGGTGGATCAAGCTGAATCATTTGGTTCTACTGATTGGATCGGCGGTACTGTTAGCGACTCGCCTACGAGAGATGATGTAAGCTCGCTCTTTACTGTTGCTCTCAGCTATGATAAAGATGGGGATGCAGTCGATACCACAAGCGTAACCGATGGGGGTAAAATCGATATTGCGGCAGGTGAAGGCAAGATTTATATCTATGCAACCCTTACATGGACTTCTGCGGACACAGCTCTTAGTACAAATGCAGATGTTCTTGATACTTGGGTCGGCAGAAATGTTGCCAGCGTAGATTTTGATCTGACATACAGCGCAGTTCAGGTTTCCGAACAGCCCACGGCTTGATAAAACGACAAAACACTTAAAGTCCGTTCCTATGTGGCAGGGACGGCGCTCGCGGGACATATGTTTCCGCGACGACGAGCGGGGCATGCCCCGTAAATGAAAGAGTAACAGGAGTTTCTTCCTCTATCCCCGCGCGCCTGCCGCGCGCGGGGAATGGGGCGGATAATGGGATACGGTATTCATTTTATTGACGGAGCTACATAACGTTTTAAATGTCGGATACTAATAAGGAACATGATGAGATCAATGCCCCCGAAAATGCGGGGGATACGGAGAACGGCAGCATAGCGGAAGAGCCTGCGACCGGTGCAACGGACGCTGCGCGCGCTGAAGAGAGCGCGGGCGGCGAGGATATCGCTGCGCCCGAAACGAGCGACTCCGGATCTGCCGGGGACGATGCTGCGGAACGCGCGGCAGGCGCTGCGGCGGAGGAGCCCGGTGAAGTCCGTTCTCCCGAACGTGCGGTTACGAGCGCGACAGCGAGTACAGGTCCGGATGACGCGAACCCGGGCCGTTTTCCCGTGGGCGGAGAAAAGACTCCGTTCGCGGGAAAAATGCGCGCTGCCGGCTATGTCGCGGGCAGGCGTTATGACGCGGTAAAGAACGCCATAATGAGCTATCGCCGGCAGGACGGCGCAAGGATAAGGTCGAAGATATCCGCGAGCGGCGAATCGTTCTCTATCGGAAGAAAGACGCTTGCCATGCTCGGACTGTCGGGAACGACGCTGAGATTGTTCCTCGCACTCGACCCGTCCGAATATCCCGAGAGCAAATATCATCACAAGGATATGTCGGGCACGAAGAAGTATGCCCGCTGTCCGCTTTCGCTTAAACTCAGTTCGGACAGACAGGTAAAGTATGCCGTCTCGCTCATTGACGAGCTGATGACGGCTAACGGACTGGAAGAGGATCCCGATTACGTCGAACGCGATATGGCTACCGTGTTCGGCAAAGCAAAGCGCGCGCCGCGGCGCGTGGTGTATGTCCGTGTGCCTGCGGAGGACGGCGCTCCCGAGCTGCCGCACGGCGGCGCGGAAGATACGGCGGCGTCCGTTACGGAAGTCGCGCCGGATGACGAAGCGCAGGCGGAAGATACGCCGGGCGAAGAGCATGAGACCGAGGAGCGGGCGGACGACGACATTTCGGCGGTCGTTCCTCCCGAGGACGCTAACGCAAAGATGCCGGGCAGAGCGTCCGTTTACGACGGCAGCGGCGAAAAGATAGGTAAAGTGCGCCGCGGCGTGTGGTATGACGGAGAAGGCGGGCGCAAGGGCGAGTTCCGCAAATCGGACGCGGGCGTGCTCTTTTACGACGAAGATACGGCAAAGGGCTACCTCGACGGACACGATAACGTGCTCACGATGTCGGGTTCTTATGTCGCGACGCTGCGTAAGGCAAAGCCTTTCCCGCTCGTCCTGATCATCATCCTTCTTGTGGCGCTCACGGTGGTCTCGGTCTTGTTCGCGACCTGCTCGCTTGCCGATACGGGTACGCCGTATGCTCCCGTGATATTCATCGCGGATGAGGAAGGCACGAGCTGGGACGAGACGGAAGATCTCGCCGTTTTCGATAACGACGTGTTCGACGACGATAAGATCGCCCCGGGGCTTACGGGCACTTATGCCTTCATATTTGAGAACAGGAACGAACACACCGTCACTTATTCGCTGACGTTCTCGGAGATAAACGAGTACGGCATATCCATGGGATATACGCTGAAACGCGATGGCGCATATCTTTCGGGCGGCGAAAACGACTATCTTGGTGTCTCCGAACTTGGCGTGACCGATCTTACTATACAGTCGGGATCGAGCGCGCGGTTCGAACTTTCGTGGATATGGAACGACGGTAACGACGAGGCGGACACCGAGGCGGGTGAGAACGGCGCGAGCTATACGCTCGAAATATCCCTCACGGCAGAGGTCGTGATGTAATGAAAGAAAAAACGGGATCTCCGCGCGCTTTCCGCATAACGGGTATCGTACTCAAGTGCATTGTAACGGCTATAGCCGCACTGCTCCTGATATATAATATCTATGTGCTCGTGGCGCGGCTGGCGTTCGGTATAGGTATCCCCACCGTATTCGGCTTCGGCTTTGCGACGGTGGAGACGGGAAGCATGGCACCGACGATAAATGCGGGCGACTTTATAGTTATACATGCCGAGGACGGATACGAAACGAACGATATCGTGACGTATTACGATTCCTCTCGCTCGCAGTACGTCACGCACCGCATAATATACGTTTCGGACAGCGGCTACGTGACGAAGGGCGACGCCAATAACGCGCAGGATAATATGACGGTGACCGACGGCGACATAGTCGGCAAAGTCGTGCTCGTCGCGGGCGGAGTGGGAGCGTTCATCTCCTTTCTGCAAAGCCCGTTCGGACTGCTCGTCGCAGTCGGGGTGTGCGCGCTGATATGGGCTGTATTTACATACGTGCCCGCACTGATATTCGGAAAAAAGGACGAAGAGACGGAAAAAACGGATACGGAAAGGCAAGACGAAAACGAAAATGGCGAAAAGAAAGACTGAAAAATATCATATATACGCATACTTGTGCAGTCTTATCCTCGTCGGCATACTGCTGACCGGGGTCACTCTCGCGCGCTATTCTGGTTCGTCGTCCGGCGGCGGTACGACGAATATTTCCGGATTTTTCTGCTCTTACGATATCGACGACGCTTCGTCGCTGACGTTCTCCAACGCCGATTATTGGCTGACCGTGGATAACGTCAATACTCCTATAAACACCGCGCGCAGCGTGCGCTATACCGTTCGCAACTATACGACGTCCGATGACGGCTCTGCCGACAGGATAAGCGCAGTGCCCGTCGCG
>USNB01000133.1 GCA_900555875.1 uncultured Eubacteriales bacterium | reverse complement strand
CCCCAACCTGCAGCGCTTCGTCCTCGGCGATCCGAAGCTGCTGCCCGTATGGCGTGCCGTGCGTGACTGCAAGCTGATAGCGGTGTTCCATTGCGGTCGCCCGGGAAGGCGCGACACGGAATACGACGTATACCCTTCCGACTTCATCCCGCTCTTCGGCACACTCGACCCGCATAAGGTCGTGCTCGCGCACACGGGCGGCTACGGTATAAGCGACAACGAGATAGAGCTGCTCGCTCATACCGAGGCATACGCCGATCTGTCCATCGCCCCGAAACAATTCTCGCCCGAGCGCTTTGCCCGCGTCCTCGACCTTATACCGCCCTCCCGCCTGCTCTTCGGCAGCGACACGCCGTGGGGAAACACAAAGATCACGCTGGATATGATACGCTCCTCGGTGAGCGATCCGGATGCCCTTTCCCTCATCCTCGGCGACAATGCGCGGCGGCTGCTGGGTATATGAGCCGCTCACGCGATATGAATTTACGTATACGGATAAGACCCCGCGGACGTGAAATGCTCCTCCGAAAGTTTTTATCCGACTTCTGAAGCGCATAGCAACGTGTCCGCAGGTATTTATGGATCCGTACATACCGAACGAATAACGGTAAAAGCCCTTGAGCCGTGCACCCGCACGGATCCCAGGGGCTTTTCGTTATCTTAATCTTACTCCCACTCTATCGTTGCGGGGGGTTTGGAAGTGACGTCGTAGGCGATGCGGTTGATGCCCTTTACTTCGTTGACTATCCTCGAGGAGATGACCTCGAGCACGTCGTAAGGGATGCGCGCCCAGTCGGCGGTCATGCCGTCCACACTGGTCACAGCCCGCAGTCCGCATACGTAATCGTAGGTGCGTTCGTCGCCCATCACGCCTACCGTCTGCACGTTGGTGAGCACCGCGAAGTACTGCCAGATATCCTTATCCAGCCCCGCGCGGGCGATCTCTTCACGATATATGAAATCCGCTTCCTGGAGTATCTTCACCTTCTCCGCGGTCACTTCTCCGATGATACGTATCCCGAGTCCGGGACCGGGGAACGGCTGACGAAGAACTATGGACGCAGGCAGACCTATCTCGAAGCCGCAGGCGCGCACTTCATCCTTGAACAGGTCGCGCAGAGGCTCCACTATCTCCTTGAAGTCCACGACGTCGGGCAAGCCGCCGACATTGTGGTGGCTCTTTATCTTGGCGCTCGCGCCGAAACCGCTCTCAATGACGTCGGGATATATCGTGCCCTGCACGAGATAATCCACCGCGCCTATCTTTTTGGCTTCTTCCTCAAACACCTTTATGAACTCCGCGCCGATTATCTTGCGCTTCTTCTCAGGCTCGGTAACGCCCTTGAGCTTTGAAAGGAAACGCTCTCCCGCATCTACGGCGATAAGATTCATCCCCTGTTCGTCGCGGAACACGCGCACGATCTCTTCCGTCTCGTTCTTGCGCATGAGACCGTGATCGACGTATACGCATATGAGATTGGGACATGCCTTATGCACGAGCGTTGCCGCGACCGCGCTGTCCACGCCGCCCGAAAGCGCGCAAAGCACCTTCTTGTCGCCTATTTTTGCCCTGAGCTTCGCTATGGTATCCGCAGCGAAATTGCCCATCGTCCAGTCGCCCGTCGCTCCGCAGACGTTATAGAGGAAGTTGCGGAGCATCTTCGTTCCCTCTTCCGTGTGCATGACCTCGGGATGGAACTGCACTCCGTACAGCCTGCCGTCCGCGCTCTCCATGGCGGCGACCGGGCATGTAGGCGTAGTCGCAACAGTCCTGAAACCGTCGGGCAGCTTCTCTATATAACTGGTATGGCTCATCCAGCAAAGCGATTCGGTCTTCACGCCGTCGAACAGCTTACTTCCGCTCACCGTGAGCGTCTGTCTGCCGTATTCGCGCGGACCTTCGGCGACCACGCCGCCGAACGTATACGCCATGAGCTGGCAGCCGTAGCAGATGCCGAGAACGGGTATCCCGGCTTCGAGGAGCGCTTTGTCAACGCGCGGCGCGCCTTCTTCGGTGACGGTGTTCGGTCCGCCCGTGAATATTATTCCTATGGGCGACTTTGCGAGCAGTTTTTCCGTCGGCGTCGTAAAAGGCAGCAGCTCGCAGTATACGCCCTGTTCGCGTACCCTGCGGGCAATAAGCTGATTGTACTGTCCTCCGAAATCGAGGACGATGACCGTCTGGCGATTATCCATTGTCATATCTCCGCAAAAAAATGTTTTGTCGTTTCGTAAAGCCCGATCGCTACCGCCTGAGGCAGATTGAGCGAATCTATGTCGCGGCTGTGGCGTATGATGACGGGCGTGCCTTCCTCTGCCAGTTCGGACGGCAGACCCGAACCTTCGTTTCCGAACACCAGCGCGTGCGGCTCGGGAACGGATACGGCGGACAGCGTTTTGCTGCGCTTATCCAGCATGAACAGTAATTTATGCTCGCCGTGCTCGGCGGCATAAGCCTGCCAGTCGGGATATACGCATACATCGAGCGCGAATATCGCGCCCATTGACGCCCTCACAGTCTTGGGATCGTAAACGTCCGCGCTGCCCTCGCCCACTACCGCCAGCCGTTTTATCCCGAATCCCAGCATAGTGCGCATGATCGTACCGAGGTTGCCCGCGTCGGACGGATGAACGAGCGCAACGTGCGTACATTCCCCGAAACGCGTGAAACGCTTGCGGAACGCGCCCGCCATGAACACGTTGCCCTTTTTCGCTATGCGTGCGATCGCTTTATCCGCTACCATCGTCCTGTCGCGGACGGGCGCGAGTATGGCTTCAAGCTCATCGGTCATACGGAGACCGGAGCTGAGCATTATGCTCTCGACGTCCTCCGGACGGCGTTTTATAAGCTCTACCGTGGGGAATGCGCCGAGGCTGTACGAGACGTCGCCCGTTTTTTCATAATTCTTCGGCATATTATGATTATACGCCGAATGCCCGTATAAGTCAATGATTACGCGCTCATTCGCGGCAGAGCATTATCTGACGCCGCCGAGATTCCGCGCGAAGTGGAATATGTATTGCTGCGCAAGCCCCGCGAGATCGCCGTATCGCGCCATATAAAAATCGTGTATCTTTTCGGGCGTATCCAGCTCTGCCGTGCCGAGAGCCTGCCTCATCCACGTGTCTACGGGAAACGAATCCCGGCGTCCCAGCCCGAACAGCACTATGCAGTCCGCGACCTTAGGGCCTACGCCCTTGACGGTAAGCAGTTTTTTTCTCGCCTCCGCCGTGGGCAAAGCGATCATATCGGATATGAATCCGTCCGTCACCGTGCGAGCTGCGGAATAGAGATATGAATCGCGGTAGCCGGCGCCGAGCGCGGAGTAATCGGAAACGGAAAGGGGCAGCATCTCCTCCCGCGTGGGGAACGCATGGCCGCCGTCCGGCATACACTTCCCCGCCCGCTTACACAGCCGCTCTATGATGCCTTTGATGCGCGGGATATTGTTGTTCGCGGAGATGATGAAAGAGATGATCATCTCGAACGGGTCCTGGCGCAGCAAGCGTATGCCCTTGCCCGCCTCGCACGCGTCTTTGAGCTCGGGGAACGCGCTCAGGCGGGAGCAGTATTCCCGATAGTCCTCGTCAAGCGCGAAATACGAATAAAAATATCCGGGATCGTCCGTATCTATGCGCACGCCGTCTTCCGTCTGCCGCACGCGGCACACCTTGTCCGCCGACCGCACGACGAACCCGTCGCCGTCCTGCACGAAACGAAACGTCTGTCCGCACTCCAGCGTATCCCGTGCGTTAAAGAACTCCGTCCCGTATACCGTTATGCCGCTATTGTCTTTCGTGACCGTCATGAATGTATTATATCACATTCCCCGCC
>USNB01000132.1 GCA_900555875.1 uncultured Eubacteriales bacterium | reverse complement strand
TGGGCGGAGGGACGCTGCTCATTCCTTTGCTCACGTTGTTGTGCGGTTATTCCCAGCATTCAGCCCAGGCTGCCAATCTCGCGGTATTCATCCCCATGTCTGCGGTAAGTCTGTTCTTTCATGCGAAAAACGGACTGCTCCGTCCGTCTTGCTTTTTTTCGATAGCCTTGCCCGCGGCGGCTGCGAGCGCCGCAGCTTCCGTGCTCGCCATGCATGCCGACGGTGAGATGCTGAAGCGTATTTTCGGTTTTTTCCTTATCGCTGTCGGAGCGCTGCAGTTCGTTTCCGCACTGGCGAAGAAGAAGGAAGAGCGTATGCCGGTCCTGATGAAGATATAGATCCGCTCGCTTGTGATGCCGTCCGCGGTATATGCGGGCGGCTTTTAAGCATGTCGTCATATCCGGAGCGTCCCGAGCATATCGTGATATGGGAAAGATGCGGCAGATCGTCGATAATATAAGCCCCGATTCGTCAAAAATTGCCGTTATCCGCCCGTATAAAAAAGGTATCATCGGAGAAGCAGAGATTGTGAAGATCGCGATATTGAGTAAAAGAACGATGGTTGCCGCAGTCGTTGCCGTCGCTCTCATAGCGGCAGCCATAGCCGCGGTAACGGTGACTGACAGCGCGTGCGTATATCTCGGATACAGTCCGAGACTTATACCCATATATTCCGTGGAACGCGAAGAAAAGGCGGTCGCTCTGACTTTCGATGCTGCGTGGGGCGCGGACAGGACGGAGGAGATATCGGATATCATCGCCGAGTACGACGCGTGCGCGACTTTCTTTTCGGTGGGCATGTGGGCGGACAAATATCCCGATCAGCTGCGCATGCTTTCCGAGAGCGGACGTTTTGAGATAGGTACGCACAGCAATACTCATCCGGATATGGGAGGAATGAGCGCGACCGAGATAAAAGAGGAGCTGACGCTGTCATGCGACATAATAGAGCGCGTTACCGGAAAACGCCCGGAATTGTTCAGACCTCCATACGGTTCATACAGCGACGTGCTCATATCGTCCGCATCGGAATTGGGGCTTACGACCATACAGTGGGACGTCGATACTCTTGACTGGAAGGGGATAAGCGCCGGAGAGATAGCCGAGCGCGTGCTCGGGTCGGTGCGTCCGGGCAGCATAGTTCTTATGCACAATAACGGCGAACATACCGCGGAAGCTCTTCCGCTCGTGCTCGAAGGGCTGAAAGCGATGGGATATACGTTCATGACGGTGGGGGATATGATATACCGCGACGGCTATACCATAGACCATACCGGAAGACAGATAAGGAGCATGTGATATGACAAGTGAAGATCGCACGATCAACAACAGAGTGCATCTCGCGGGCGAGATAGTGACCGAGCCGCGCCTGACGCATGAGATCTGCGGCGAGGGTTTTTACGAGTTTTCGGTAAGCGTCCCCCGCCTGAGTTCGCAGAGGGACGTTATCCCCGTTACGGCGGCAGAACGGCTGCTGTGCGGGACGCGTCTGTCAGTCGGAGACGCGATAGCCGTAGACGGGCAGTTCAGGAGCTATAACAAGATGTCGGACGGCAGATCGAAACTGATGCTTACGGTTTTCGTGAAGGAATTTTCCGATCCTGAAACGAGCGACCGCAATCCGAATTCGGTCGAGCTGACGGGGTATATATGCAAAGAACCCGTATACCGCACTACGCCTCTCGAGCGCGAGATATGCGATATGCTGCTCGCGGTGAACAGGGCGTTCAACAAATCGGATTACATACCGTGCATTGCGTGGGGACGCAACGCGAGATACTGCAGGACTCTGCCGGTCGGGACGAAACTGCACGTTGCCGGAAGGATACAGTCCAGACAATACGTCAAGAAACTGTCGGAGGACGCTTCGGAGACGCGTACCGCATATGAGATATCCGTCGGCAGGATAGAACTTGCCGACGATGCGGCGAGGGCAGAAACGCGCGACTGCGCCGCCACCGTCGACGACGGGAGCGAAGGCCGTATCGATTTTACTTGATATTATTCCGGACAAGCGTTACAATATCCCCGGAGGCATTCATGAGATTTGCGAGGATATATGAGGATTGCGCTCTGGCGGGTGCGATCGAAGATATCGGACGGGAAGCGTTCCCTCCCGAGGAATACGTTTCGCCCCGATCGTTTCTCGGCGACGAGGAGATCGCGGTGATCGCGATGACGGAAGGGGAGACCGCCGTCGGTTATATGTGCGCGGGTTTATACGACGGACTGACGTATCTGTTTTTCCTTGCCGTGGCGGAGGGATATCGAGGAGAAGGGCGCGGCGCGGCAGCCTTGAGCGAACTGCGCTCCCTCCGCCCGGGCGTTCCCGTCATCGTCGATCCCGAGCTTGCCGGACCCGGATCGGAAAATTACGAAATGCGTTTGCGGAGACGGGCGTTTTATCTGCGAAACGGGTTTTACCCTACGGGCACGGGCATGCGGTATAACGGCGTGTCGTTCGAGCTGCTTTGTACCGACAGGTATTTCGATACCGGTGTGTTCCGCAGATATGTGGAAAAATACATCGACAGGGGATTCGATCCCGAATATTTCGATCTTACGGAAACGTAAAATACGGCAGCGGACTCGCTGCCGTATTTTTGACGATCGTTCATCAGTCTATTTTTCTTTTCCTTTTGATGAATACTATCACGAGTATTGCGAGGAACACGATCACGACGCCTCCGACGACGAACATCACCACCTGATACCAGCCGGCTTCCGTCTGCCTTACGTCTCCGGTTAGCACATAACAGTCGCGTACAGTGCCGCCGTCATCCTTGTATCGTATGTGCGTATATTCCTCCGCTTTCGTGTAGTTGCCGATTATCTCGACGGGAGTGCCGTTTGCAATGGTCTCTCCTGTGAGAACATATTCTCCGTCCGACAGTTCGTAGCATTCGGCATATTCTCTGCCGGGGACGTTGATCTCTCCGTTGCAGTCAGGCTCCGTCTGGTCGCCGGAGGTCTTCGTGAGAGAGTATTCCGGCATATATCCGTCATAGAAGGTATCGTCGCCGTCCGCTTTCTGCCATACGACGCGGTACCATTCGTTTCCGTTTTCGTCCTTATATCCGGAGATGAACGAGGCGAGCATGAATTCGTGGTTGTCTCCGGATGCGTCTACTGACGCGCTTGCAAGCACTACGGGTGCGCTTGACGAAGGATACTTATATACTTTTATGCTTTTGTCGAGACCGTAAGCATACCGTCTGAGATCTGTGCCGTATGCCGCTTCGGTCTCTTCCGCCGTCATGTATGCGCACGTTTCGGTGGCGTTGATGTTGACGTATCCGACAAGAGAGCCTTCCTGTTCTGATTCCGCGATCGCATACCAATAGTCGCTATCTCCGTATCGTGCGATCAGTATGACGTACGTTCCTGCGGCGATCTCTCCGTTTTCCGACGGCATTTCGACGGGGCAGGAGTACACTTCGGTGACTATCGTCGTGATCGCGATGTTCGCTGCCGTGTCCGAGGCGTTGGGATCGTCCGTGAAGTTGTCGGCTTCAAATTCTCTGTACGCTTCGCTGTACGCGTCTCCGTTCAGCATATCCGTACCGGCGTCCGATGCGGGGATTATATCCGTTCTGCCCGAATGCGATCCTACGGCTATGATGTCTCCGTATCCAACGGCGTATCCGTCGGATGTAAACTCCGTTTCGCTGATCTCGATGGCTGCGGCGGGGTCCGCGGCGTTTATAGCGCTGCCCGTTCCGTATCCGTCGCCGCCGTATGCGTATTTGTATATCGTGCCGGAAGAGAGTACGTATACGTTGCCTTTTCTGTCCGCGTCTATGTCGTTCGATCCGCTCCGGGCGGAAAACGACGCT
>USNB01000131.1 GCA_900555875.1 uncultured Eubacteriales bacterium | reverse complement strand
AGCCTCTCGATCCGGTCAGGGCGGCGGTCATGTCGCAGAAGGCCGAGCGCGACTACTGCGGCGTAAATTGCGGGATAATGGATCAGTTCGCCAGCGCGATGGGCAAAAAGAACTGCGCCGTTCTTCTCGACTGCAAGACGCTGGACTATAAATACGTTCCTCTCGAGCTTGGCGATTACGTCATGGTCATAGCGGACTCGAACAAGCGTCATAACCTCGCGGACGGAAAATACAACGAACGCCGCGCGGAGACGGACGAGGGTCTGAAAGCGCTTTCCGCCGTTCTCGGCGTGAGCTGTCTTGCCGAAGTGACGCCCGAGCGGTTCGGAGAGGTGAGACATTTGTTGCGTCCCGTCGTGGCGGCGAGAGTGGAGCACGTCGTGTATGAGTGCGACAGGGTCCGCCGTGCCGCCGAAGCGCTCGGGCGCGGGGACGTGCCCGCTCTCGGCAAACTGCTGTGCGAGTCGCAGGATTCGCTCTCGAGACTGTACGAAGTGACGGGAAAGGAGCTGGATACCCTCACGGGTCTTGCCCGCGCAGAGGAAGGCTGCGCCGGATCTCGCATGATAGGCGGAGGTTTCGGGGGCTGCGCCATATCCCTCGTCCGCCGGGACAAGGTGAAAGCGTTCATGCGTAATGTGGGAAGGAAATACAAAAAGGCGATAGGCTACGCGCCCACGTTTTACGCAACGACGATAGAGGACGGCATATCCCGCATGGATATGTCCGACGTATACGTGTCCGATCTCATACACTATGCAAAACGCAGGCTCGGACTTAAAACGGAAGACGAGACGTATGCGGTAAACAGAATATTGAGATACATCGGGGCGGAGAGCTTCACACGGCGCGAACCTTCGCTTTCGGGCGATGAAACGGCGGACGACGTTATCCGCCCGCTCGGCGAGCTCGCTCTTGCCGTTCATCCGGGCGCGGACGAGGAATACGTCTGCTCGGAGCTTATGGACTGCGTGTCCCTTATGCCGTCGGAGGTCGTCAAACGCTTCCGTTCGGTCTGTCGTCGCGATCCCGAAAGGGCGTTCGACGAGTTCTACGACTACTGCGTGGCGTGCGATTACGTAAAGAGCACTGCGATAGCGCGCAATAAGTTCTGGAAGGCGGAGGGAACGCTTCGCGAAGTGCAGATAACGATAAATCTCTCAAAGCCGGAAAAGAACAACAGGCAGACGGCAAAGCTGCGCAACGTATCCTCCGGATATCCCAAATGCATGATCTGCGCGGAAAACGAAGGCTATGCGGGTCAGGGGCGCTGCCGCCAGACGCTGCGCACCATCCCTCTCCGAATAGGCGGCGGCGATTGGTTCTGGCAATACTCGCCGTATGCGTATTTCTATCAGCACGGCATAGCGATAAACCGCACTCACACGCCCATGACGCTGGACGACACGACGGTGGATAAGCTGGCGGACTTCGTGACTTACGCTCCGCAGTATTTCATCGGCTGCAATGCGCCGCTTCCGATAGTGGGCGGTTCCATACTCGCGCACGAGCACTTCCAGGGCGGGAAATACTTCTTCCCCATGTTCGGGTGCGGAGCGCGCAGGACGTGGAAGCTGGTCGGCGCTAAGGTATCCGTCGTGGATTGGTATAACAGCGTGGTCGAGGTGCGGACGGCGGACAGGAACAAGCTGCGCGCTCTCGGTAACCGGATCGTGCGCGCGTGGAACGCGTACTCCGCGCCCGAGCTGGATATAGTCGCGAACGACGGCGAGCAGCATAATACCGCGACGCTCGTCATGCGGCGGGACGGCGGGGAATACGTGCTTTACGTCATACTCCGCAACAACAGGTGCGACGAGCGCTATCCGGACGGGATATTCCATGTCCATCCCGAATACATGAACATCAAGAGCGAGTCTATAGGACTGATAGAGGCGATGGGCATGTTCATACTTCCCGCACGGCTGGACCGTCAGCTCGCCGAAGTAGCTAAACTGCTGACGGGCGAGCGTAAGGAGATAGGCGACGACATAGCCGTACATCGCGGCATGGCGCAGCAGCTCATCTCCGAATACGGCACATCGCTGACTGCGGAAGATGCCGCGCGTGCCGTCCGCGGAGCGGTGGACCGCGCATGCGAGGCGATCCTCGGCAATACGGCGGTATTCAAAGAGGATGAAGCGGGCAGAACCGCTTTCGAGGCGTTCGTCCGCACTACATTCGACATCTGATAATTTTCGGGCGGGCAGCGTCCGCCGAAGGAGCACTATATGAAAACGATACTTGTTACGGGCGGAGCTGGTTTCATAGGCTCGCATACCGTGGTCGAACTGCTTGGCAGCGGTTACGGCGTAGTCGTTGCCGACGATCTCGTCAACTCCTGCGAAGAAGCGCTTCGCCGCGTCCGCATGATAACGGGAAAGGACTTTAAGTTCTATAATGCAGACGTGCGCGACCGCGCCGCAATGGAGAAGATATTCTCGGAGAACGATATCGGCGCGGTCATACACTTCGCGGGACTTAAGGCGGTGGGCGAGAGCTGCCGCAAGCCGCTCGAGTATTATGACAACAATATATACGGTACTCTCGTGCTGCTCGAGACCATGCGCGCTCACAACGTCAAAACGATAGTTTTCTCTTCGTCCGCGACCGTATACGGCGTTCCCGAGCGTCTGCCGCTCGACGAGACCTGTCGC
Source organism: uncultured Eubacteriales bacterium (assembly GCA_900555875.1). Lineage (GTDB taxonomy): Bacteria > Bacillota > Clostridia > Christensenellales > Pumilibacteraceae > Protoclostridium. Next base: position 1,191 of record USNB01000131.1, on the reverse strand, counting down.
ACGGGCGGCGTGACAAACCCTTACGGCGCGACCAAGTATTATCTCGAAGGCATCCTCACCGACGTATGGAAGGCGGATAACTCATGGAACGTCATATTGCTCCGCTACTTTAACCCCGTTGGCGCTCACGAGAGCGGGCTGATAGGCGAGGATCCCAAAGGTATTCCCAATAATCTGATGCCGTATGTAGCGCAGGTGGCTACGGGCAAGCTGGATAAGATACGCGTGTTCGGCAACGATTACGATACTCCCGACGGTACGGGCGTGCGCGATTACATACACGTGGTCGATCTTGCCCGCGGTCATATTGCCGCGCTCTCCCGCGTCACCGATCCGGGCGTGCATATCTACAACCTCGGCACCGGAAAGGGCTACAGCGTTCTCGACCTTATCCGCGCATTCGAAAAAGCGTGCGGGAAGAAGCTCCCGTATGAGATCGTTGCCAGACGTCCGGGAGACGTCGACGCCAATTACGCCTGCCCCGACAAGGCGGCGCGCGACCTCGGCTGGCGCGCCGAGTACGACCTCGAGCGCATGTGCGCCGATCAGTGGCGGTGGCAGTCCATGAACCCCCGCGGCTATGAAGAATAAGCTATGCGCCGTGCGGCGCATAGCACTACTACGACGGGCGGCGCGTTTGCGCCGTCCGTCATTCCATGGGACGGCATATAACGCCGCTGATGCGGGCGTTAGGATCGCAAAGCACATAGCGCTGCTGATACGCGCATTCGTGGGGCGGTCACGTACTCCGCCTCACGCTATCGCTTGCTCGGCGACAAAGGTATGCTCCCACCCACGGACTGCGCGTCTGATCAGCACTTTATGCCTTGCGTCGAGCGGTCACATGTTCTGCTCTCACCGTTTCTGCGCTGACGCTTCGGAGGTTTCGGCGACAGTGTAGTATGCTCCCGCCTGCGAGCCACCCTTCTAAAGCGGTATTCTCTGCCGTCCTTCGTTTCGGGGCAGGAAAGTAAGGCGGCGCCTGCGTCGCGGAACAAAGAGTCCCCGCCCGCCCACATGAGCGGCATTCTCTGCCGTCCTTCGTTTCGTGACAGGAAAGAGGCGCTCCGTTCGGAATAAAAAGTTCCGTCCACCCAAATAAGGATTTCCGAGCCTAAAGCGCGGCACAAGTGCATGCCCTCCCTATAGCCGAGCCGCTGAAGGCGGCGAACGCCATCAAGCGTAGCGCAG
>USNB01000130.1 GCA_900555875.1 uncultured Eubacteriales bacterium | reverse complement strand
CGGATCGTTGCAGTAGCCGTTAGCCGAGTGCCAGCCGCCGACCGTCGAAAGGTCGGCCTTTCCCGCGAAGTCGAAGAGCTTTTCGCTCGTCTCCGGCTTATCCTCTATGCCGGCGAGAGGGTCGTCCGCGCCCGATGAGGGACCGCCGCTGCCGCCGATGTTTATCGTGCATGCGGACAATGCCGCCGCAACGGCACACAGTGCGGCGAGGAATATTGCGATAGCGATCCGTGTACGTGTGTGTTTCATTGTGACGTCTCCTTATCGGCGGGAGATCTCTCCCGTCCGACTGCAATATAAAACAAAAGGATGCCGCAGTCAATACGACATCCCTATTCTGTAACTTTTTTTCTTATTTTGCGCAATTACGGTTTCTCCGAAGACGACAGCAGCACGCGCAGATAGAACACCCCGTCTTCCGCCCTTGCCGTCATCTCCCCGCCGTACATGCGGGCGATCATGCGGATACTGCGCACGCCGAAACCGTGATACATCCTGTCGCTCTTCGTCGTCAGCGGCAGTCCGTTTTCAAACGTCAGCTCTCCGTCGTAGTAGTTCTCTTCCTCGACGAGCACCATATCGCCGTGAGCTTTGCACGTCAGGTTTATCACCCGCCGCTCGGCGTCGGGCAGCGCGGCAACGGCCTCCGCCGCATTATCTATTATGTTGCCGAACAGACAGTAAAGATCGTCCTCCCGCATGAAATCCAGCTTCTCGCCGTCCACCATGCAGGACAGCGTTATGCCGCGCTTCTCGCAATACAGGCTCTTTTCCGTCAGAATGACGTCAATAGTCTTATTGCCCGTGCGAATGTTCGCGTCGTAGATGTTTATCGCCTCGCGCAGTTCTTCTTCCAGAGATCCGTCCGATCCGCCGCCGCTCTCTACCATCGCGCGCACCTTATGGCGCATGTCGTGGCACTTGATATTTATCTGATCGATCGTGTCCTTGGATATCTCGTACTGCTGCTTCATCTGCCGCGCGTTGTACTGCATATAGCGCAGCTCCTCTTCGAGATCGCGCTTGACGAGCACGCCCGACAGATACGCGAGCACGATAAGGCAACAAACGATGGAGAACAGATTGCCCGCCTGGCGCAAGACGTAGATCGCAGGCTCTTCGAACGCGTTCTCCTGACTGCCGGACAGCCCCGCGAACATCACGTCCTCCACCGAACAGAGTATGATCGTGACGGCGAGTATGACGAAGGATATGACTATCGTGCGGTAGTCCTGCTTGCGGCGGAGGATATACTTGCGCGTGCGGCGCGCAAGCGCGAAATATACGGCTACGGCGCCCGCGGCGAAGAACGTGTAATATATGATCTTATAAAGCCAGTCGTCGGGGCGGAACCCGAGATCGACGAGGAAACACCACAGCGTCAGGAACAGTTTATAGACGAGGTTCTGCGCGGCGTACGCCATATCGCAGCAAAAGAGAGTCACCCACGTGCTCTCGTCGAAGCACAGATAAAAATGCGCTGCGCTGAGAACGAACAGCGCGAAATATATCAGCACTCTTCCCCATACCGTCATTCCTATGACGTGATATAGCGCCATTGCTCCGTAACCCGCGGCAAGCATTGCGATCAGCCCCGAGACCACGCGCAGCGCGAAATACTTTCTGCGCGTCAGCCCTACGGAGAATATCGCATAAAACACGTAAAGCTCAAACAGGAATTCGTATATTATGTTGGCATACAGCGACAATATTCCCGTAAAACCGGGGAACGCCGCGGAGATAAGGACGTACGACGTCATTTACCGCTCCCCTCCCCCGGCGAACCATTCCGTAAGCTGCTCGAGAAACTTCTGACGTTTGGGACGGCTGATCCTCAGCACCTCGTCGCCTATGTACAGGTCGTTGCCCTTTACGCTCCTGATGTATACGGGATTGACGAGATAGCAGCTGTTGCACCTGAGCATACCGTATCCGGCAAGCTCGTCCTCCGCGTTCTTCAGCACCCCGCTCATCTCTATCACTCCGTCGACGAGATGATAGCGCAGACGATGATTGACTATCTCCACATATATCAGCTTGTCCATGGAGATACGGCACATGCCGCCCGGTATCGTGATCGTGACGTTGCGCTTCTCGTTGAGCATGTACAGCTCCAGCGCCTTCTTGAATTTCAGCGCGAAATCGTAATATTTCACGGGCTTCACGAGAAAGCCGACGGCGTCCACCTCATAGCCCCGCTGAGCGAGCTGGACCATGCTCGTTATGAACAGCAAGGACGCCGCCTTGTCGCGCTTACGGAATTCAAACGCCGCATCCATTCCGCTCGTGCCCGGCATCTTGACGTCGAACAGCACGACGGCATAGCGAGACTCGGCGTCCGCAAGAAACTCGTCCGCCGTCGGATATCTCTTTGCGTTCAGCTCGATGGCGTTCTCCCCCGCATAACGCTCTATGAATCCGCCTATGACTGCCGCCGCCGCATTGTCGTCTTCAACGATCGCTACGTTCATCGTTTCCCCCTTTGACTGCTTTGTTATATTATTTTAACACAACAAAAAGATATAATCAATCTTTTTATTCGCACGTATCGCGCTTTTCGGCATCAAAGTTCGCACGAAAGGATATTCTGCGGCGACAGGGCGGGCGTCCGCTTCTTTCTGCCGCCGGGCCATTCCGGACGCCGCGCCGCATTTGCGGATCCTCATTTCCCCACCCGCACGGGAGGCGCGAAGCGACGGATATTCCGTTTCGCGAACGTATTCTTCGCCGCTCCGAGCAGACGGCGGTAAAATTCACGGATCGTCATGCCGCTCGCGACGAACAGATAGGACGCGAGAGAGCCGGGTACGGTATTCGCCTCATTGACGTACAGTTCGCCTTCCGAGGACAGCAGATAATCTATACGCGCCACTCCGCTCAGCCCGAACGAAAGGAATACCGAACGCGTCATATCGCGGATGCGCTCCGCGAGATCCTCGGGGATGTCCGCCGGCATCCTGCGTTTTACCGCCGCCTTTCCGGCATATTTATCCGCATACGTAAGAAAGTCCTTCCAGCCTATAGGCTCTTCCACGCAGCTTACGGTCACATCGTTTTCGTCGCCGAGAGCTGCGCAGTTGAACTCGCGGAAGCCTTTGAGCAGACGTTCCGCCACTATCTTGTCGTCATAACACAAAGCGTTGCGCGTACACGCGACAAGCTCGGCTTCATTCTCCGCCTTGCCCACGCCTATGCTCGAACCCTGCCTTGCGGGTTTTACGATGAACGGATATCCCACGGAATTCAGTCTGTCCGCCACCGAACAGATATCTCCGTTCCACTCCGCGCGCGCGAACACGACGTAGGGCAGGACGGGATATCCCATGGCGGAAGCCCGGGCTTTGAATTCCGCTTTATCGAGGCATACCGCGCTCGGCAGCAGTCCGGAACACGTATACGGCACGCCGCACAATTCCATAAGCCCCTGAAGAGATCCGTCCTCGCCGCCGGCGCCGTGACAGCAAAGCACGGCTTCGTCTATTTTCGCAAGTTCCCGCCCGGAAAGCGCATACAATGCGCTGCTGCCCGGCCGCATGTAAACGCGCTTCAGCTTCTTCCCCGCTCTCGCGCCCGCGACGGAGAACAGATCCCTGCCCGTATGCCAATTTCCGTCCGTATCCACGTATATCGGCAGAGAACCCCTGCTTTTCAGTTCGCACGCCGCCTGCACTCCCGTAACTATGCTGACATCGTGTTCGCACGATCTTCCTCCGAAAATAACAGCCAATGCCATGAAATATCCCTCCCGCTCTTTAATATGAACGGAAGGGGCACGGCGTTACACCAGCTCGAGTACGAGCGACAGCATTGAAAGCGAAAACAGATATACCGCGATCGGGATGCTCGACGCTTTTCCCGCACACTTCAGCGTCAGTTTCGCGGACACGATCCCGGTGAGGAACGCGGCGGAACAGCCGACCGCCGTCTGCACCG
>USNB01000129.1 GCA_900555875.1 uncultured Eubacteriales bacterium | reverse complement strand
GGCAGCGGGAGCGATCTGTGCTTCGTGAATGACGACGCCGACGCGGTATATATAAGGGCGTATGTATCGGGCGGCAGGGCGACTGCGGAGATATATTCGTCCGAATTGCCTTATAAGATAGCTCTGCGGTCGGTCACGCTGTCGGTGGGCGAGCGTCCGGCAGACAGGGAATTCACCGATACGGAACGAAAGTATACCGAGGGGATGGAGAGCGGAGAAAAAATACGCGTGAGCGGAGGCGCGCCTTCCGTTTCCAGCGAAGGATATCTCATAAAGGAATATCCCGACGGCAGACGGGAAGAGACACGTATACGCCGCGACGACTATTCTTCTTCGGCGGGAAAGATAGCCGTTGCGCCGTGATAAATTAAAATATCCGCGAAAACCCAAAATTATTGACAATCCCGCCGCATTGATATATACTGTAAGATAAGCGGCGGACGGGAGACCTGAGTCCCCGGCGCCGCGTGAGCAAATGCGGAGGTACACGAATGGAGCCCGAAAAGAAAGACGGCGCGACGGAGAACGCGCCCGTCGACGACGGAAAGAAAGGCTTTTTCGCGACGTTTCACAAGCGTTCGTTAAACGAGCGCTTTCTTATCATATTCTTTGCAACGGTGAGTGCGATAGCGCTCCTTACGCTCGTTCTCATATGCCTTTCCATAAACGGCGTTTTCCCCGAGGATATGAACAAATACGACGACGGCGGCGGGGAAATGAACTGGTACGGTTATATCATAGCGGTAGCCATCATACTCTGCGTAGTGTCGGGAGTATTCGCAGCCGTCAAACAGGGGTATTACACCGACCTCGTGTTTGACTACGTGATATTCGCCGTGCCTTGCGCTTTTATCGGCGCGGTGCTGTACTACGGAATCACGAACCACGGGGATTTCGGCGGTCTTGCGGTCATCGGCGGACTGTTCGGCGCGGCTATAGGCATAGTTATAGCCATGGCGTTCTGGCAGAAGGTGATGAAGCATCCCAAGGTCTCCATAACGCAGCTTCTCGATATCGCGGCGCCTTTTGTGCTGCTGGGACAGTGCATCGGCAGGTTCGGCTGCTATTTCGGACACTGCTGCTACGGCGTGGAAGTGGACTGGGCGTTCTTCCCGTTCTCGTATTCCTACGACGGCGGACTGACTTATCATCTCGGCAATCCGTTCATAGAATCCATATGGTGCTTCGTTATGTTCGTTGCATTGCTTTCGCTGCGTATGTCGAGAAAAAAGTGTTTCAACGGTTTCTTTATCTCGGTCTACTGCATATGGTACGGCATAGGCCGCTGCATACTCGAAACTTTCCGCGCTCCCGGGCAGAAACTGCTTCTTACGGGCGGACACGGCGACGGCTTCGGCGTATCGCAGCTGACGAGCATTCTCATGATAGCGTTCGGCGTAGTGTGGATAGCTCAATATCTCATACGCGCTTTTATCGCGAAGAAAAAACCTATGATCGCCGTGGATAAGGATAAACTGTGCGACGATTATTTCGAATACGAAAAGACCATTTACGCGCACCCGCACGTAGACGAAGAGGGACGTCCGATATCTTATCCGGATGCGGACGAGGCGAAGGAGGAGAAAAACAATGACGGACGAGGAGACGTATAAAGAGATACCGCGGGCAAAGAAGCTTGCGTCCAATATCGTCGCTGCGGCTATCGTGTTCGCGGCGGGAACGTTGCTTTTCGCTCTCGGACTGGCAACGGATATAAGTATGTCCAAACTGATAGTCCCGGTCGTGCTTGCGGCGCTCGGACTGATGCTTTTCGTAAGCTCGGTGATACAGTTCAATACCGTCAGCATGTATCTTTCCGTGCTCTTTCTCGTTTGCTCGGCGGTTTCTTTCGTCGCGCATTTTTCGCCGGTGGGCTATGCGCAGCTCTGGCCGACATATATCCTCGCTCCGGCAATAGCTTCCGTGGCGACTATGTTCATGAGCGGCGATTACAAATTCCACTTGCGGCTTATCGTGCTGTTCGGTGTTCCGGCAGTGCTGCTTTCTCTCATGTCGTTTGAAGTGCTCGATCTTCGCGTAGTGGTGCCCGCGCTTATCATGTTCGCAGGACTTGCGGCGCTGTATGCGGCGCTTGCCGTCCGCGGTACAACGGAGGAATGACGATGCGTAATCTTACTCTTATGACCGATCTGTACGAGCTGACTATGATGAACGGCTATGCCGCTCTCGGGACGGCGGAAAAGACCGCGGTGTTCGATCTGTTTTTCAGACATCAGGGGCAGATATCCTATGCCGTGGCTGCAGGGCTCGCGCAGGCGATAGAATACATAAACAATCTTCATTTCGACGATGAAGATATCGAATATCTCCGCGACGCGGCGGGTTTCGATGAAAAATTTCTCGGCGGTCTGCGCGATTTCCGCTTCACCGGAGATATATTCGCGGTGCCGGAAGGAACGATAGTTTTTCCGGACGAACCCATACTGATAGTTCGCGCGCCTCTTTCGCAGGCGCAGCTCATCGAACCGGCGCTGCTCAATATCATCAATCATCAGACGCTCATCGCGACCAAAGCGAGCCGTGTCAAGAAGAGCGCCGGCAGCGCGAGCGTATCCGAATTCGGACTTCGCCGCGCGCAGGGTCCCGATGCGGGCATATACGGCGCGCGGGCGAGCATAATAGGCGGATGCAGCGGTACGAGCAACGTGCTTGCCGGTCAGATGTTCGACATCCCGATCAAAGGCACGATGGCGCATAGCTGGATAATGAGTTTCGACAGCGAACTCGAGGCTTTTCGCAAGTTCGCCGAGATATATCCCGACAATACGCTCCTTCTCGTAGACACTTACGATACTCTCCGCAGCGGAGTTCCCAATGCGATAAAGGTGTTCGACGAGCTCAAGAGCCGAGGCAAAAAACCGGTCGGAATACGGCTGGACAGCGGGGATCTCGCATATCTCTCCAAAAAAGCGAGGAAGATGCTGGACGAAGCGGGACACAAGGACGCCATAATATTCGCGTCCTGCGATCTGGACGAGTACGTCATATCTTCGCTCAACGAACAGGGCGCGAAGATAGATGCATACGGCGTCGGCACGCGGCTCATAACGAGCGAGAGCATGCCCTCTCTCGGCGGCGTATACAAACTCGCGGAGCTTACGGAGAACGGCGTGCGGGTGCCCAAGATCAAGATCAGCGACACGCACGAAAAGATAACCAATCCCGGTTTCAAGACGCTCTACCGCGTCTACGAGGGAGACGGTAAAGCGTTTGCCGATCTCATCGCGCTGTACGACGAGAAATTCGATACTTCGCGTCCGCTCACGCTCACGCATCCGACGATGCGGTGGAAGAGCACGACGCTGGAAAAATATTCCATGAGGAAACTTCTCGTTCCCGTATACGAAAAAGGCAGACAGGTATATACCGCGCCTCCTCTTTCGGCGTCTGCGGAATACGCAAACGAAGAAAAGAGTTCGTTCTGGGATGAGTATATGCGAAACGTCAATCCCGAGATATATAAAGTGGATCTTTCCGACGGGCTGTACGAACTCAAGAGCCGGCTGATAGCCGAGCGCACGGGGAGGAAAGCATGAAGTTCGGAAGGGTGAGGAACGGATACGATCCGGAAGAAGTGGAACAGTATTTCAAGCGCGTGCGCGAGACTTACGACGAGACGCTTCTTTCTCAGCGCGACAGGATCTTCGAACTTAAAGACGCCCTTGCCAAAGCCGAAAACGAGCTTGCCGGATACGAAAAAAAGAAGGAACAGATAGGCAAGGCGATCGAATCGGCTCTCGGAAAGGCGGACGAGATAGAAAAGCTGACTAGGCGCAAGGTCGCTAAGGAGCTGGCGTCTTTACGCAAATTCCACCGCAGATGGGTGAGCTATTACGCGCGCATAATGGAAAAATATCCGCTCGACGAAGAGCTCGAGCGCGCCGGCGGGCTGATGGACGAGATAAGCCGCCTG
>USNB01000128.1 GCA_900555875.1 uncultured Eubacteriales bacterium | reverse complement strand
CTCCACTCACCCCGGGCGCTGTTCGCTCAACGCTCGGCAGCGCCCGACCCTCCCTTGGGCAACAAGGGAGGGCTTATACTTGTGCCGCGCCATTCGGCACGGTCATTTAATGGTTTATGAGCGCAAAGCGAGTCCAATATGCCTTTCTTGTTGCGCAAGGGAGGGCTTATGCTTGTGTCGTGCCGTTCGGCACGGTCATTTAATGCTTTACGAGCGCGAAGCGAGTCTAATATGCCTTCCCTGGGGCAACAAGGGAAGGCTTATACCTGTGACGCGCGAATGCGCGGAACCTTATGCGCCTTCGCCACACGGATATAATATAACAAAAGGGCGATGTCTCGCCCTTTGTTGTATTATATTTTATCTAATTCTGCCTTGAGTGCCGCGCGATCCAGATCCTGTCCGATAAAGACGAGTTTGATCATGCGGTCTCCGTACTCCATGTCCCAATCGTGAGCGAACTTCGGATCGACTGCCAGAAGACGATCGATCTCTGAGGGCGGAAGAGTGGCATAGAAAGGACCGTTCTCCGTCAGATACTTCTGTCTGCCCGCCTGTTCGTAGACATAGGACATATCCTTGTCGTCCGTAAAATATACGAGTCCTTTGGAGCGTATTATCTTTCTGCCGTAGTCCTTGTTCGCCCAATCTTCGAACTTAAGCCGGTCGAACGGACGGCGGCGATAATACACGTATGTGCCGATGCCGTACTCTTCGGCAGTGCCGGAATCGTCGTTCTCACCCACGCCGTGCTCGTGATGATGGTGATGATGCCCGTGACCATGCTCATGCTCGTGCTCGTGATCATGCTCATGCTCGTGCTCATGATCGTGTTCGTGTTCATGATCGTCGTCGGCATCGTGTTCATTGTCCGGATCGTCGAACTCCTCCATCCAGCCGGCGGAATTGACTGCCTGTTCGAAATCGAACAGACCGGTATCGAGGATCCTGTCGACGTCCACCTTACAGTAGTCGGTCTCGATGATCGCCGCATGAGGCTGGAGTTTGCGGATCACCGCTTCTATGGTCTTAAGCTGTTCGTCGGTGACTTCGCTCGCCTTATTGAGGAGCACGATATCGCAGAATTCGAGCTGCTGGATCACGAGGTTCTCTATATCCTCTTCCCCGCGCTCGGCATGCTCGAGCGTCTCGCCGCAGCCGAACTCGTCGGCAAGGCGGAGCGCGTCGGTGACCGAGATCACGGCGTCCAATTTACAGAATTTGGGCATGCCGCGGCGTTCGAACTGATCCTCGAGATAAGTTATCGTCTGCGCGATGGGTATCGGCTCGCAAATACCCGAAGCCTCGATGAGGATGTGGTCGAACTTGCGCGTCTTTATCAGCGACGCAAGCTGATCGATCAGGTCCTTCTTAAGCGTGCAGCATATGCAGCCGTTCTGGAGCGCGACGAGATTGTCATCCTTCTCCGCAACGACGCCGCCCTTCTGTATGAGGTCCGCGTCGATGTTAACCTCGCCGATGTCGTTTACGATGACCGCCATCTTATGCCCTCCCGCGTTTGCGAGGAGATGATTGATGAGCGTCGTCTTACCGCTGCCGAGGTATCCCGTTATAAGTGTTATAGGTACCGTTTCGAATTTTTTCATGGTTTTATGATAGTCCTTTATTTCGTCTTTGTCAAGCGCTTGAAATGCGGCGCCGATCAGAAATCCGCTTCTTTGAGCACGGCGAGCAACGACTCTTTATCCTTGCACACCATGGCGGCGTTGCGTATGCGTTTTATGTCGGGCACGCCCTTGAGATAAAACGGTATAAACGAACGGAGCGCGGTGACCGCATAGCGTTCGCCGAAATACTCTTCGCCGTAAGCGAGGTGACGGAGGATGACCTCATAGCGCGTCAGTTTTCGTCCGCCCGAGAATATCTGAGGATCCGCGACCGCACCGCGGCCTATCGCGACGCCGTATACGCCCTGTCTGCGCTCTTCTATATTGGTCTCGTCCACGTCGCCGTTACCGAGAACGGGCACGGAGACCGCCTCCGCTATTTCCCTGATCTTATCCCAGTCCGCTTCGCCCGAATACAGCTGTTCGCGCGTCCTGCCGTGCACCGTGATGAGGTCTGCGCCCGCGTCCTCCATGCGCTTTGCGAAGTCCACGGCTCCCGACGCGTCCTTTACGCCCAGCCGCATCTTTATCGTGACGGGCTTGTCCCCTGTCTTGAGCGCGCGGACTATCGCCGCTGCGCGTTCGGGGTCGAGCATGAGAGCGCTGCCCTCGCCGTGCCCGAATACCTTGCGCACGGGGCAGCCCATGTTTACGTCGAGGATATCGAACTTTGCCACCTCGGGGTGCGAGAGCGCGCGTTCGAACTGCTCGGGGACGCTGCCGAAAAGCTGTGCGCATGACGGCGTTTCGTTGGGTGCGATACGCAGCAGCGCCACCGTTTTTTTGCTCTTATAGTTAAGCCCGGCGACGCTTACCATCTCGGTGACGGTCAGATCCGCTCCGAAATCGCGGCATAACCGCCGGAAAGCCACGTCGCTGTAACCCGCGAGCGGCGCAAGCGTGGCGCAGCCGGGGCGAAGCAATGTCCTTATGTCCGTCATTTCGCCTCGCTAAGCTTCTTCGTTTTACCGCTGAGGAACGCCGCAGAGAGCGCGTTCACCTCTTTTATGAGATCGGGTTCGAGATCCGCTCCCGCTTTAAGCGCACCGCATGCCGCTATAAGCAGATCGTGCACGGTCGCCTCGGGACAATCGAATTCCATGCCCGCTTCTTTGAGCTTCTTCACCGTCTTCTGCAATTTGAGCAGTGCGGGATAGCTGTCGGGGATACGCGCAAGTTTGCTTTCAAGCGTTTCAGCATGCTTTTCCTTCGCCTTTGCCTCTTCCCAACGGTCGAGAGCTTCCGCTTCGTTTTCCGCCCTGTCGCTGCCGAATATGTGCGTGTGGCGGGTCACGAGCTTACGAACGAGCTCATCCACGACGTCCAGCCTGTCGAACTCGCCCGCGCGTTCCGCGATGTCGCAGTGGAAAAGCGCCTGAAGAAGTATGTCGCCCGTTTCCTCGCGCATGCCGTCCACGTCGCCCGCGTCTACGGCGTCGCACAGTTCGTAAGCCTCTTCTATGGCGTTTTTGCGTATAGACTCGTGCGTCTGCGCTCTGTCCCACGGGCATCCTCCCTCGCCCGTGAGCCGTCTCATGACGTGCACGAGATCGCCGTCCGAATACCTCGGTTTGAACAGGCTGTCGCTTCCTTCGGCATATGCCTCCCCGCCCGCGACCGGGATATCCCTGCCGTACAGACGTTCAAGATATGCCTTCACCCGGGCGGGATCCGTTATATCGACGACGCGAAGATCGTAGCGGGTATCTATGAGAGCGTTGTAAAGATCGCTCTCCGTCACCGTAAATACGCTTTTCATTTCGTTGCCTTATACCCCGCCTTTTCGACAGCCGCAACTATATCCGCGTCGCTCGCGTCGCCCTCCACGGTCGCGGTGCCGCTCTCCAGCGATACGTCGACCTTGAGACCCAGCTCTTCGAGCGCCTTTTTTACGCGCCCCACGCAATGCATGCACATCATGCCTTCCACTTTGAACGTTCTTGTCATATCGTTTTTCTCCTTTTCCCCGTCTTCGGGGATATCCGCCGCCGCGGGAATGCCGCACGCGCTGCCGGACGGACACACCGTCGGCACGACGGACGGGGCGGCTCCCGTCTCGCCGCGCTTTTTATATCCTGAATTGAGCCTGAGCGAATTGAGCACGACGCATACGCTGGATATGCTCATCGCCGCCGAACCTATCATGGGGGTTATCGTGAACCCGAGCGCCGCGAACGCACCGCCGGCTATCGGCATGCAGATGAGGTTATAGACGAACGCCCAGAACAGGTTTTCCTTTATTATCCTCATGGCTCGGCGCGAAAGAGACACGCCGAAAGCCACTTTTCCTATATTGCCGCTCGTGAGCACGAAGTCCGCCGCACCTATCGCTATATCCGTGCCTCCGCCC
>USNB01000127.1 GCA_900555875.1 uncultured Eubacteriales bacterium | reverse complement strand
TGACCCCGCCGCAGCTCGGAAATGCGGTTTATAGCCAAAAAGACGATAGCGTTTGCGTGTGTCCGAAGCGCACCGCCCTTGCGCGTGCGCAAGGATAAAGCGGTGCGCAAGGAGGAATACTCCACTCATCCGGCTCGCAGTCGCCTCTGCAAGAGGCTTTGTGCTCGCCACCTTCCCTGGGGCAACAAGGGAAGGCATATTAGACTCGCATTCGCTCGTAAATCATAAATTCCCGCGCCGCATTCGCGCGGCCATTATTTCCATGCCTCCCCTAGTTGCCCTAGGGGAGGTGGGCCGCGCTCCGCGCGGCTCGGAAGGGTGGAGTGAGACTGTCATCGATAGTTTTTTCTTAACGGCTGCCTATCTACTAATTATATTATTCCATAACTATGATGCAATAACTAATTGCAACTTACCGCACTTCTTCACCCCGTTTCCGGTGCGAGCGAGGCAAATATCGGCGTTCCGAAGAATTCGGGCAGGGAAATATTTAGTCCGTCGCATAACACCGGATGGATGGGGAGATCCGGGTGAAGGGACGAACGTAAACGGAGAAAACACGGACATGCTGATATCCGGAACATCATACGGCACAAAAGCGCAGGACATATACGACATATGCTGCGAAAAATACGGCTGGCAGCGCGGTAAGCGCGGCATGTTCGGCTCGCAGCAGAAATTGTTTGCCGAGAACGTAACGCCAGAAGGGTATGCGGTGTGGTTCATATCCAACAGTAACCTGACGGGTAAGACCAACGGCAGGATACGCAATATAGTGGACACTGTCGCTGGCACGGTCACCGAGGAGTGGAGCGAGCCGCTCGATTATGTCGTTGCTCCGCGCCGCCTGATATTCATAAAGGACGAGCAGGGCAGATACATCTTTTTCGGCGTGCATAAGTGCACGGTCGACCGCTTGCATCGCCGCAAGGTGAGCGTGCGCATCTCGGACAGATATCCCGAGTGAGTTTAGCACAGCGTATTTATTTCCTATATATCAAACAAAAGCGAGCGAAGAGCAGAGATGCTTTTCGCTCGTTTCTCTTTTTCATTATACGGAACCTTTGCCGTTACGAAGATTCGGATCGCAAACAAAAAACGGAGAGTTTTGCTCTCCGTTTTTCTCGTATGTTTTTTCGTCGCTTACGCCTTGCCGTTGCAGCCGAGCACGTTGACGAGCTTGTGCTTGACGCACTCTTTGATGAGCGCGCGTGCGTCGGTGAGGTACTGGCGAGGGTCGAAGTGCGTGGGATTCTCCGCGAAGTGCTTGCGGACCGCGGCGGTGAACGCCATGCGGAGGTCGGAGTCGATGTTGATCTTGCAGACCGCCATCGAAGCCGCCTTACGGAGCAGATCCTCGGGAACGCCCTTAGCGCCGGGCATGGAGCCGCCGTACTGTTCGATCGTCTTTGCGTACTCGGGGATGACCGAGCTTGCGCCGTGAAGGACGATGGGGAAGCCGGGGAGCTTCTGCGCGACCTTTTCAAGGATATCGAAGCGGAGCTTAGGCTCGCCCTTGAACTTATATGCGCCGTGGCTGGTGCCGATCGCGATAGCGAGGGAATCGACGCCCGTTCTGCCGACGAACTCTTCGACCTGGTCGGGATCGGTGTAAGCCGCGTCCGCGTCCTTGACCTTAACGTCGTCCTCTATGCCGGCGAGCTTGCCCAGCTCTGCCTCAACGACGACGCCGTGATCGTGAGCGTACTCAACGACTTTCTTCGTGATCTTGATATTCTCTTCGAAAGGATGGGAGCTGGCATCTATCATGACGGAGGTGAAGCCGTTTTCGATGCAGTCCTTGCAAAGCTCGAACGTATCGCCGTGGTCGAGGTGCATGACGATGGGAAGTCCCGTGTCCTCGACGGCAGCTTCGATAAGGTGGCGGAGATAGATGGGGTTCGCATACTTGCGAGCGCCGCTCGAGACCTGAAGGATCAGGGGAGCGTTCTCCTCCTTAGCTGCGGAAACGATACCCTGTATGGTCTCCATGTTGTTTACGTTGAAAGCGCCGATGGCGTAGCCGCCGTCATAAGCTTTCTTGAACATTTCGGTACTGGTTACTAAAGGCATAAAATTCCTCCATTTAAGTTCTTTTTGACCTTTTGTCGACTTATAGTATACTACTTTGCTTTATAAATTTCCACTGATTTGACCATAATTTTGAAAAATTTTGTAGACTAATGAAAAATTTCCTGTTATACTTGACAGCGTAACGGGCATATCCGCGCGGGTCATGCGGCAATAACACGCGTATCCTGCGCATAATAGATGAGACATGTCCTAAAGGAGGGTTTATAATGTCAGATCCGAGATACAAGACGCTTGCGAGCGGTCTGGTGAATTACTCTGTGGCGGCAAAGCCCGGAGATAAAGTGCTGATAGAGGTGACCGATGTTCCGACGGCGTTCACCGAAGAGCTCATCCGTCAGGTATACGCCGCGGGCGCATACCCGTTCGTGGAGACATACAAGGGCAAAGTGGAAGCGGCGCTCCGCTCGGGTACGAGCGAAGAGCATTCAAAACTGCTCGCGGACTTCGCCGGGTATCGCATGAGCAAAATGGACTGCTATATCGGCGTGCGCGGCAACGAGAACGCATACGACCTGTCCGGCGTGCCGGGGGACAAGGCGAGCCTGTATTCCCGCCTGTATTCCTATCCCGTTCATCACGAGATGCGCGTCAAAAACACGCGCTGGGTGGTGCTCCGCTGGCCGAACGACTCGATGGCGCAGCTCTCGGGCGAGCCTACCGATTCTTTCGAGGATTTCTACTTCCGCGTATGCTGCATGGACTATGCGAAGATGGACAGAGCCATGGACGCGCTCAAAGCGCTCATGGACAAAACGGACAAGGTCCGTCTCGTCGCCAAGGATACCGACCTGACGTTCTCGATAAAGGGCATAGGCGCGGTGAAGTGCTCGGGGCACATGAACATCCCCGACGGCGAGGTGTACTCCGCACCCGTAAAGGACAGCGTGAACGGCAGGATAACTTACAACGTCCCGTCCATAGAGAACGGCACTAAGTTCGAGAATGTGTCCCTCGAATTCAAAAACGGTAAGATAATTTCGGCGACGGGCAACTATCCCGACAAGATAAACGCGATCTTCGATACCGACGAGGGCGCGCGCTATGTGGGCGAGTTCGCGATAGGCGTGAACCCCTTCATAACCAAAGCGATGGGGGACATCCTCTTCGACGAGAAGATCTCCGGCTCCATCCACTTCACGCCCGGCTGCTGCTACGACGACGCGTTCAACGGCAACAAGTCGGCCGTACACTGGGATCTCGTCCTCATCATGACCCCCGAGTACGGCGGCGGCGAAATCTGGTTCGACGACGTGCTCATCCGCAAGGACGGCCTCTTCGTCCTTCCCGAGCTCGAGTGCCTCAATCCGGATAAGCTCAAATAACGCGATCATACGATATCCTGCATTTAGCGGACGCGCCCGAGGAACATCCCTTCGGCGCGTCTGTACTTTTGTCATGAGAGCATCCGAAGCGAATTTACAAAAAATTTACGCGGATTTTACAAGTTTCCATAATTTAGAAACAAATTTGTGTTATTTTTATACCGATGCTGAAAGCTCAGAACATTTCCAAAATTTACGAGGGCAGGATGCGGTGTACCGCGCTTGCCGAGACGAGCCTGACGTTGGGAGACGTCGGGCTTGTCCTGATAACGGGCGAGAGCGGCAGCGGCAAGACGACGCTGCTCAATCTGCTGTCCGGGCTGGACACGCCGACGTCGGGCAGTGTGACGACGGACTACGGCGGTGCGTACGCGGCGTTCGTGTTTTCGGACGGACATCTGCTCGAGAATTTCACGCTCGCCGAGAACCTTCACTTCGCGATGTCGCTGGCTGGCGTGGAGCGCAGCGACGCGGACGAGCTTATAAATAAATACGAGCTGTCCGAGGTCGCCGACCATAAGCCGAACGAACTGTCCGCGGGGCAGGCGCAGCGCGGACAGTTCGTTCGGCTTAT
>USNB01000126.1 GCA_900555875.1 uncultured Eubacteriales bacterium | reverse complement strand
TATGCCTCGGCGTTGCTCCATACCCATTGCATGGCGCGCAGGATATCCGCAGTACTGCCCTCTCCGTCAGCGTCCAGCGCCTTAATGACCACGATATCCGCGCCCGACGCCACGCCTGCGTACTTCCCGCCGGAAAGCAGCCCGTTTCCGGCAAGCGCACCCGTCACCGCGGTGCCGTGCCCGTTATCGTCATAAGGGTACGGCTTTCCGTCCACAAGATCGACGAATGCTTTCAGCCTGTTTGGAACGAGGATATCCACATGCGGCTCGACGCCCGTATCTATCACGGCGACCGTCACTCCGGCGCCGGCAAAAGGTTCGGGCGGATATGCCGGACAATGCACCGCCGATCTGGCGCGATCCATGGAAGCCGTCACGACAGCTACTTTTACCGCGGAAGCCGCATATCCGCCGAGATCCGAGGAGTCGCCTTCAAATACCGCCTTCGAAACAAACGGAAATATATGCGTCAGCCGCAGCCTGCGCGACAATACGCACACCTCTTCGCTGATATCCTCAAGCGAAACTATGTAGCTGTCCATACGGTCATCCGCCTATGATACGCAGAAGATGATCGAGCTTTTCCGCCTGTTCTTTCGTCAGATACGGCCGCATACGCGCAACGTTTTCCGCCAGTTCCGCTGCGGAAAACGTACCGTTCGACCGTGCGGACGCGACTTCCTGCATCAGTCTGGCATACAGCGCGTCCTCGCTCATACCGCTGTATTTGTCGACGAGATCTGCCGCCCGAGCCTTTTCGTCTCCCGTGCACGTGTAATTTTTAAGTCTTTTACGCATACATTCTACTATATGCCGGCATATAAGTTATTGTTAAACACGGAGGTGACTTATGGATATATCGTCTGTGCTTCCTCTTCTGCTCGGTAAGACCGACTTAAAAGACAAGACCAAACTGCTGACCGCCCTCGCTTCCGGAGGCAAACCCGAAGACATACTTGCCGGTGCGCTTCCTCCCGAGGCGAGCGGACTGTTCGGGCTGCTGAACAACCGCGCGTCTTCGCCGTCCCGCCGCTCGGCGCCCGGGCTGTCCGCAGTATCGCATTTCGCCCCGCCGGATATAGTGGGAACTCTGTATAAACTGATGAACGCCTGATACCGGGACATTGACGCGAGGCAATGTTCTGCGAGAAAATGTCGTTCCGCGCATTTTCAGGCAGCAAAGAACGCGCTCCCGAAAAAGAGCGCGCTCTTAACTGTCGTTTCAGATGATCTACGCGACCGTCACAGTCCTGCGGCGGCAAGCGCCTGCTTTATGTCGGCGATTATATCGTCGATATCCTCGATGCCCACCGAGAAACGGATGAGCGACGGGTCGATACCCGCTTCACGAAGCTGCTCGTCGGTGAGCTGACGGTGAGTGTGGCTCGCCGGATGCAGCATGCACGACTGAGAGTCCGCGACGTGCGTATATATGCGGATAAGCTTAAGGCTGTCCATGAACTTCTCGGCAGCTTCCCTGCCGCCTTTAAGTCCGAAGCACAGCACACCGCACGCGCCGTTCGGGCAGTATTTTTTGCCAAGATCGTAATATTTATCGCCCTTCAGCCCTGGATAAGACACCCATGCGACAGACGGACACGACGAAAGGAATTCCGCGGCTTTCTGCGCATTCGAGCAATGACGAGGCATGCGCAGATGCAAAGATTCCAGCCCGAGGCCGAGATAAAACGCGTTCTGAGGCGCCTGTATCGATCCGAGATCGCGCATGAGCTGCGCGGTAGCCTTGGTGATATAAGCTCCTTTTCCGAACTTTTCGGTATAGACTATGCCGTGATAGGACTCGTCGGGCGTGTTCAGCCCGGGGAATTTGTCGCCGTGAGCGGCGAAATCGAAATTACCGCTGTCCACTATGCAGCCGCCCACAGCCGCGCCGTGACCGTCCATATACTTGGTCGTCGAGTGCGTCACTATATCCGCGCCCCATTCGAACGGACGGCAGCCCACCGGCGTCGGGAAAGTATTGTCCACGATGAGCGGGACGCCGTGCGCGTGTGCGATCCTCGCGAATTTCTCGATATCCAGCACCTTCACACCGGGATTGGAGACCGTTTCACCGAAGAGGCATTTGGTGTTCGGTCTGAATGCGGCGGAGATCTCCTCCTCGCTCGCATCCTGATCTACGAACGTGCATTCTATGCCCATCTTCTTCATCGTAACCCCGAAGAGGTTGAACGTTCCGCCGTATATCGTGGAAGATGCGACGAAGTGATCGCCCGCCTCGCAGATATTGAACACGGCGAAGAAATTCGCAGCCTGACCGGAACTGGTCAGCATGCCCGCGACGCCGCCCTCGAGAGCGGTTATACGCGCCGCAACGTTATCGTTCGTGGGATTCTGGAGACGGGTATAGAAATAACCGGACGACTCCAGGTCGAAAAGTTTGCCCATCTCTTCGCTGGTCGTATAGCGGAAGGTTGTGGACTGTATTATAGGTATCTGGCGCGGCTCCCCGTTACCCGGGACGTATCCCGCGCGCACGCATTCAGTGTCTTTTTTCATATAACCCCTTGTTTCGTGTCACGGTCGGTGAAACGCGTTTTCAGACTATGCGCTCCACCCAACCGAAATCATCCGGCTTAGCTCCCGTCTGTATGCCGGTCAGTTCGTCGTATACATATTTGGTTATCTTGCCGAGCTTGCCGTCGCCTACCGTATAATCCCTGCCCTTGTAGCCGAATACGCCTACTGGCGACACGACCGCAGCCGTACCCGTGCCGAATATCTCGTTCAGCGTTCCGTCGTTTGCGGCGGCGACTACCTCGTCCACGCTCACGAGACGTTCTTCCACATCGTACCCGCGGGCTTTGAGCAGCTCTATCGTGCTCTTTCTCGTTATGCCCGGAAGTATGGAGCCGCCGAGCATGGGAGTAACGACCTTGCCGTTTATCACGAAGAATATGTTCATCGAACCCACTTCTTCCATATATTTGTTCTCCGCCGCGTCCAGCCAGAGCGTCTGGTCGTAACCGCGCTTTTCGGCTTCGTCCGCAGCGAGAATGGACGCGGCGTAATTGCCCGCGACCTTATGGTGTCCTGTGCCGCCCTTGCACGCGCGCTTATAGTGCTCTTCCACATACAGACGCACGGGATCGAAACCGTGCGCGTAGTAAGCGCCTACGGGCGAAAGGATGATCGCCATGATATAATTGCGGGAGGAATGCACTCCGAGCGCTTCATCCGTCGCTATCACGAACGGACGGATATACAGCGATGTTCCGGGAGCCGTCGGGATCCAATCCTTTTCGATAGTCACAAGCTCCACGAGAGCGTCATGTACGAATTTCGCGTCAAACTGCGGGATACACAGTCTCCAGCAAGACTCGTTCATTCTGTTCATGTTATCCATGGGACGGAACAGACGGACTTCGCCTTTTTCGTTCCTGTATGCCTTAAGCCCTTCGAACACCGCCTGACCGTAATGGAATACGGATGTGGACGGATCGAGCACGAACGGTTCATACGGTTTGATACACGCGTTTTCATAGTCCCAGGCGCCGTCATGGTACCTCATCATGAACATATAGTCCGTGAAATGTTTTCCGAACTTAAGATCGGAAGGTCTTTCTTTCAGCTGTGTACGCTTAATGAATTTCATATCTGTCGCCTCTTTTGATAAATTCCGTTTTACCGCCGGTAAGATCCGCAAGCGCGCCCGTCGGGTCGCTTCCGACCGGAAATGCAAGCTCGAACGATACGCCCTCGCCGTACCTGACGTCAGTCACCTTTCCGCCCATACGCGGCACCGCCGCGCTCACGCGCGAAAACGTATTGTAATCCGTCTCCGCAGAATAGACGGAGCACAGTTTCATAGTCACCTTCAGCGCATTTTCCGCACCTGCAGTCGCAGCTTCGGTGTACGCGCGGACAAGTCCTCCCGCGCCCAGCTTTACGCCGCCGAAATAGCGCACCACCGCCGCCGCCGTCTCAAAGGGCTTGGCCGAAAGCAGGTTGGACACCTGGTGGTTCTGCGCCAGAATCTTGTCGACA
>USNB01000125.1 GCA_900555875.1 uncultured Eubacteriales bacterium | reverse complement strand
ATGTTGGCGCTCGGGGATATCCTCGGCAGGCGTTACGGCAGACTGTCGGGCGGACAGCGCAGACGGGCGGACATAGCCCGCGCGCTCATCGCTTCGCCGCCGCTGCTCATTCTCGACGAGCCGACCACGGGGCTGGATCCGCAGACCCGCCGCACCGTTTGGGACGCATTGGACGGGCTGCGCCGATCGGGGGATATGACGGTCCTGCTTACCACTCACTATATGGAAGAGGCGGACAGGGCGGACAACGTCACCATAATAGATTCGGGAAGGATATCCGCCGAAGGTACGCCTGCTCGCCTCAAGACCGAGTATTCGGGCGATTTTCTGTATGTGTACGCGCCGCGCGGTGAGCGCCTGGACAGGGCGTTCGGGGAGCACGGCGGGATATTCGAAGCCGGCCGCTATGTGTTTCGGCTTAAACGAAGTTCGGACGCAAAGGAATTGCTCGTGCGCTTCGGAGACGATATTACCGATTTCGAAGTGGTAAAAGGGGATATGGACGACGTTTTTCTCGGCGTGACGGGTAAGCGCCTTCCGGGAGGTGCGGAATGAAAGGAATGCTGCGTCCGTTTGCATGTCTTATCCGCCGCGGTTTCGTCATATTCCTGCGCGACCGTGCGGGCGTATTCTTTTCGCTGCTCGCGCCGCTCATCATACTCATGCTGTATTTCCTCTTTCTCGGCGACGTACAGTTCGATTCGGCGGCGTCCGCGCTCGGCGACCTGAAGTATGACGAAAAAGCGCTGGAAGCATTCGTCGACGGCTGGATGATATCCGGCGTCGTGTCGGTGAGCTGTATAACGGTCTCCTTTTCAGCGCAGAGCGTGATGATAGGCGACCGCGAGCGCGGCACCCGCGCGGATATCCTCGTTTCTCCCGTGCCGAGACCCGCGACCGGCATTG
Source organism: uncultured Eubacteriales bacterium (assembly GCA_900555875.1). Taxonomy (GTDB): domain Bacteria; phylum Bacillota; class Clostridia; order Christensenellales; family Pumilibacteraceae; genus Protoclostridium. Next base: position 3,103 of record USNB01000125.1, on the reverse strand, counting down.
CGTATTTCATATGCAACTGTCTGATAACGCTCGCCATCGTCGGCATAGTGCTTGCTGTGTGTATCGTATACATCGCGATAACGGGCTGGTACTTGTCCGCCGGCGATGTTTTCGCCGTCATAGGCATGACTGCGATGAGCGCGCTTTCCGCCGCCATGCTGAGCACCCTCATATGCACGCCTATACGCACGGGCAGCGTCCATTCCGCCGTTACGGGCATAATGAGCGCCGCGATAGGCTTCCTCATGGGCGCGTACATGCCCGTATCCGTTTTTCCTGCTGCGGTGAGATATGTGGTCATGCTCGTTCCCGGAACGTATTCGGCGGGAGCGTTCCGCAACATATTCTCGGGCGGAGCGCTCGAAGTCCTGTGTAAGGACGTTCCTGCGGCGGAACAGGCGCTGCGCGACGCATTTGCGCTTGATATGGACTTTTTCGGCGTAAAGATAGGCTGCGGCGCCATGACGGGTATATTCGCCGCGACGATAGGTATAGTCGCGCTCATAATGCTCATAGTCGTGCTCGCAGGCCGTGCGCGGCATAAGTCGGAACGAACGTGAAGATGTGCGCCCGCCATGCTCAGGTGCGGGCGCTTTTCATATGACGCGGCAGAGCAGACAGCCTACGATGTTGCCCGCAAACGACGCCGCGAGCGCGAGCGGGATGGCGTAGCGCAGTCTGTTTATCTCCGATCCGGAGAAGTATATCGCGGATACGTAAAATACCGTTTCGCTCGATCCGTATACGACGGATGCGCATCTTCCTATCAGTCCATCCGTACCGTAGGTGACGAATATGTTTTCGAGCACCGACAGGCTTCCTGCGCCCGAAAGCGGGCGGAGGAGCAGCAGCTCGGTCAGTTCGGGCGGGATGCCGATGGGGGACAGCGCGGGTGACAGCGCACGCGACAGCGCTTCCGACGCGCCCGACACGCGGAACAGTTCGCATGCGACCGTGACGGCAACGAGATACGGCAGAACTCCCGCCATCAGTTCAAGCGCCTCTCCTGCGCCTTTGACGAATGCCGCATATGCGTCTTTGCGGCGTATCAGCGCGAGAAACAGCACTCCGAGGAATATGGCGGGGACGATATACAGCGTCATTCGGGCGAACGGAGAGCGCGGCGGGCGGCTATGCGTCTGCTTATCGCTGCGGCAAGCCGCGAGATCAGTTTGACTCCCGCTATCCCGACGATCGTGCTCGTCACGGTGGCGGCTATACACGGCAGCAGGAAATCTGCGGGATTTGCGGAACCGTGGGCTGCGCGCAGAGATATCACTGTGGACGGAAATATCTGAAGGCTGGTCGCGGATATGACGACGAGCATGATCATATTCGTGGTGGCTGTCGCGGGACTGCGCGGATCGCGTTTCATCCCGTGCACGGCGTTTATCGCCATGGGCGTCGCGGCGTTGCCTAACCCGAGCAGATTCGCGCTCATGTTCATGGAGATGTATTTGCCCGTCTCGTCGCTTTCGCCGGGGAACAGTCTGCGCACGACGGGGCGCAGCAGTTTCGCCAGCCGGTCGGAGGCTCCGGTGCGCGAGAGGATCTCGAACAGCCCCAGCCATATACCGTACAGCGCTATCAGCGTGAGAGCGAGCGATACCGCGTCGTTCGCTCCCGTTATCATCGCTTCGAGGACGGACGCAGGATCCGTCATCAGCAGCGCCGCGATGGACAGGAGCATTATTATAAGCCATATGATACTCATAATAATAAAATATGTTTGCGTTTTGCTGAATATTATTGTATAATCTAACCGTATGCCGTGAGCGGCGGCGATCGTTCGCCGCGCGGCGAAACGAATACCGAGGAGGTAATATCCGATGCCGGACAGGCCCAGATTTTACATCACCACTCCTATATACTATGCGAGCGGCAATCTTCATATAGGTCATACTTACAGCACCGTCGTGTGCGACGCCATCGCGCGGTACAAGCGTATGCGCGGGTTCGACGTGTTCTATCTTACGGGAACGGACGAGCACGGTCAGAAAGTGCAGGACAAAGCTGCCGCCGTTGGCAAGACGCCACGCGCGTTCGTGGACGAGCTCGTGGGCGGCATAAAAAAGCTCTGGGAGCTTATGGATATCTCTTACGATAAGTTCATCCGCACGACGGACGACTACCACGTCAAAGCCGTGCAGAAGATATTCACGAAGCTGTACGAGAAGGGGGATATCTATAAGTCCACATATAAGGGCAAATACTGTAAGGCGTGCGAGTCGTTCTGGACGGAGAGCCAGCTCGTTAACGGCTGTTGCCCCGATTGCGGACGCCCGGTGGAATATGCCGAAGAGGAGAGCTATTTCTTCCGCCTCTCCAAGTACGCGCCGCGTTTGCGCAAACTGCTCACGGAAACGGATTTCCTTCAGCCCGACAGCCGCGTCAACGAGATGGTCAACAATTTCATCGACAAGGGATTGCAGGATCTCGCGGTCTCCCGTTCGACGTTCGATTGGGGCGTACCCGTTCCGTTCGATCCTAAACACGTCATATACGTATGGATAGACGCGCTCTCCAACTATATTACCGCGCTCGGCTACGGCTCGGACGACGACAGCCTTTTCAAAAAATTCTGGCCGGCGGACGTTCACGTCGTGGGCAAGGAGATAGTGCGTTTCCACTCGATCATATGGCCGGCAGTGCTCATGGCGCTCGACCTGCCTCTTCCCAAGCACGTGTTCGGACACGGATGGATCAAGTTCGGCGGGCAGAAGATGGGCAAGAGCACGGGCAACGTCGTCGATCCGTACATCCTTGCTGACAGGTACGGCGTGGACGCCCTGCGCTACTTCCTGCTCGGCGAGATGCCCTTCGGTTCGGACTGCGATTACTCCAACGAGCTGCTCGTGCGCAAGATAAACACGGATCTCGCAAACGATTACGGCAATCTCGTCCGCCGAACGATCGCGATGAGCGTGCAGTATTTCGGAGGCAGAGTGGCGAAGGACGGGGAAGAAACGGAGGCCGACCGCGAATTCGTCGATATGATAAACGCCGCAGGCAGCGTCGTTGACGCGGATATGGACGCTCTGCTCGTGAACAAGGCTCTCGAGGATATATTCTCGGTCGTGCGCCGTGCGAATAAATATATTGA
>USNB01000124.1 GCA_900555875.1 uncultured Eubacteriales bacterium | reverse complement strand
GTGCTCGAACGTGTGCCCCGCAAGAGTGGCGTGGTTGGCTTCGATATTGAGCTTGAAATCCTTGTCGAGGCCGTGCGCGCGCAGGAATCCCGCGGCGGTGGCGGCGTCGAAATCATACTGATGGGTCATCGGCTCGCGGGGCTTCGGCTCGATATAGAAGTCGCCCTTGAACCCTATGCCCCTGCCGTAGTCCACCGCCATGCGCATGAGATATGCGATATTCTCCTGTTCGAACGCCACGTCCGTATTGAGAAGGGTCTCGTAGCCCTCTCTGCCGCCCCAGAACACATAGCCTCTGCCGCCCAGCTTGACGGTAAGCTCGAGCGCCTTCTTGACCTGCGCCGCCGCGAACGCGTATACGTCCGCGCTGTTCGTCGAACCCGCTCCGTTCATGTAGCGGGGATTGCCGAACATGTTGGCGGTGCCCCACAGGCACCTGATGCCCGTCTCCTTCATCTTGACGAGCATATAATCGGTGATCTCGTCCAGCCGACGGTTGGTCTCCTTGATGTCGTCCGCCTCGGGAACGAGGTCGACGTCGTGGAAACAGAAATACTCTATGCCCAGCTTGCTCATGAACTCGAAGCCCGCGTCTACCTTGGCTTTCGCGTGCTCCATCGTGCCGGGCACCGCGCCGAACGACTTATCCGTCGTGTCGCGTCCGAACATATCCGTGCCGCCCGCGCAGAGGTTGTGCCACCACGCCATCGCGAACGGAAGGTGCTCCTTCATCTTTTTGCCGAGAACTACCTTTTCGGCGTCATAGAACCTGAATGCAAATTCATTCCTGCTCTTCGGCCCTTCATACTTTACGACAGGGATCCCTTTGAAAATTTCCGACATACATATCTCCTTTACGTCTGATTTATTTTTTACCGCGCTTAACCCGCACGGCCAAAGCACTGTGCCGTTATTTCGCCGCGCGGTAAATCTTTTCCGCCTTGTCGGCAACGTTTTCCGGCGTAAAGCCGTATTTTTTCATAAGTCCGGACGCGGGCGCACTCTCGCCGAAGCGATCGAGGCATACGTAACCGCCGTCTATCCCGACGTATTCGCCCCAGCTCTGTCTGCTTGCCGCTTCCACCGCCACTCTCGCGCGCATGGAGCGGGGCAGTACGCTCTCCTTATACTCCGCGCTCTGCTCCGCGAACAGATCCAGACACGGCGCGGACACCACGCGGGCGGATATGCCGCGGGCGGCGAGGATATCCCTCGCGCTCATGCAAAGCCCCGTTTCGCTGCCGCTCGCCATAAGTATGACGTCGCTGCCGTCCGCAAGCACGTACGCGCCCTTCGCCGCCTTGTCGGCTGACGTGAGATCGCACGCGGGCAACTTCTGACGGCTGGTGACTATCGCCGTCGGCGCTTTTGCCGACAGAGCGAACGCGAACGCCGCGCCCGTCTCCCGCCCGTCGCACGGACGGAAGACGTACAGCCCCGGCATGGCACGCAGCCCGGCAAGCTGTTCCACGGGCTGATGCGTGGGGCCGTCCTCGCCTACACCGATCGAATCGTGAGAGAGTATGTAGGTCACGGGCAGCTTCATTATCGCGCTCATGCGCATCGCGTATTTCATGTAATCGGAGAAGACGAAGAACGTCGAGCAGAATACCGACAGTCCGCCGTGCAGAGCCATACCGTTGCATATGGCCGCCATGGCATGCTCGCGGACGCCGAAGTGTATCGCTCCGCCCGAGCATTCGCTCGCCGAATAATATTCCTTGCCCTTTATGTAAGTGCAGTTGGAAGGCGCGAGATCCGCGCTGCCGCCCACGAGATCGGGGATCATACCGTCCGCCGCCGCGAGCAGTTTGCCGCAGATGTTGCGCGTGGAATCGCTCTCCGTCGGAGCGAGCGCGGCGATCTTCGCAGCCGCCTCCTTCGCATACGCGCCCGAAAGATATTTTTCAAACTCCTCGACGAGAGCGGGATACATCTCTTTGGCTTTCGCGAAGCGCGCCTCGCGCTCCGCCTTATACGCCCTGCCCTTCTTTTTCATCTCTTCGGCGAACGCCTTGACGCTCTTCGGCGTATCGAAGCCCTCGCACGTCCATTCCAGCTTTTCGGCGAGCGCCGCCATTCCCGCCTCGCCGAGCGGAGAACCGTGTACGGAGCTCGTGCCCTCGTTGGGCGCGCCGTAGCCTATCTTCGTGGATACGATGACGAGCGACGGCCTTCCGTCCTCCGCCTTTGCCTCCGCAATCGCCTCGGCGAGCGACTGCATGTTTTCCGCATTTCCCGCACGGACGACATGCCAGCCGAGAGCGCGATGACGCTTGGCTATATCCTCGGTGAGCGAGATATGAGTATCTCCTTCTATCGTGATGCCGTTGCTGTCGTATATGACGATGAGCTTGCCCAGCTTCCACAGTCCGGCAAGGCTCGCGGCTTCGTTCTCTATGCCCTCCATCATGCAGCCGTCGCCGCAGAAAGCGTATGTATAATGATCCACGAGCGTGCAGCCCGGACGGTTGAACCTCGCCGCAAGCACCCGCTCGGCGAGCGCCATGCCCACGGCGTTGGCTACTCCCTGCCCCAACGGACCCGTCGAACAGTCCATGCCCGGAGTAACGCCGTGCTCGGGATGCCCCGGAGTGCGGCTGCCTTCCTGCCTGAATCCCGCGAGATCCTTCGCCGTCACGTCGTAACCGCATACGTGCAGCGTCGAATACATCATCGCCGATGCATGCCCCGAACTGAGCACGAACCTGTCGCGGTCGTAAAATTCCGGATCTTCCGGAACCACGTTCATAAATCTGCCGTAAAGCGTCGCCATTACGGGCGCCGCGCCGAGAGGCGTGCCCGGATGTCCGCTGTGTGCGGCCTCCACCTGCCGCGCGGACAGCATCCTGATCGCTTTTACGACGTCGCGCTCTGTCTTTTCGTTCATTCTTATTGCTCCCGATCGTTATTTTCAAAAAAATTATACGACATTTTGTGCGCAATGTATAGACAAAAGGCACGTAAATATGGTAAAATTGTTCTGAAATGGAATAATAACATATATGCCGCACCCGCAGGACAGGCGATAGCTTCCGGCGGAAGGGGCATGAGGGGGCAATATATGATAGGGGCATTCGATAAAGGACGGCTTTACGAACTTCTGAAGGACTTCTACACGGTGGTCGGGATAAGGATATCCGTATTCGACGACGAATTCCATCCCGTGACGGAGTATCCCGGAGAACCGCCCGAGCTGTGCCGCATGATACGCAGCACGGAGGACGGAGCAAAGGCATGCGCGGGATGCGACCGCGACGCGTGCCTGAGAGCGCGCAAGCTGGGCGCCGCGCACACGTATATCTGCCATGCGGGGCTGACGGAAGCGATAACGCCGCTCAATCCGGGAGGCGGTGTGATCGGCTACGCCATATTCGCGCACATGATGCCGGAAGAAGACCGCAGCGCCGCCATAGACGAAGTGGTCCGCAGATGCGTTCCGCATTACGGCACGGAAGAGAAGATACGCCGGGCGGCGGAAAACATAAAGGCGCAGTCGACGGAGCGCATACTCTCCGCAGCCAAGCTGCTCAACGCCATCGCCGCATACCTTATAATATCCGGGCTCGCCGTATGGCGGAACGAGGACTTCTCCCGCCAGATAGACAGGTATATAGACGAAAACATGGCGGGCGATCTCGATACGGACACGCTGTGCGGCAGATTCTATGTGTCGAGGACGAAACTGCATACCGTTTCGGTACGCGCGTTCGGCATGAGCATCGCCCAATATATAGCGCACAAACGTATCGAAAAGGCATGCAAGATGCTGCGCGAATCCGATTCCACGATAACGGATATAGCCGCGGCGGTAGGCGTGCCCGATTACAACTATTTCTGTAAATTTTTCCGCAAGCACGTCGGGATCTCCCCTGGCGCTTACAGGGGGAGATAGCCTTGCGCAAGGGCGATGCGCTTCGTCCAGACGCAAACCTTATCCTTGCGCACCGCTTTTCATACGGCTCACGCCGTGCGCTTCGTCTACACGCAAACCTTTGCCTTGCGCACCGCTTT
>USNB01000123.1 GCA_900555875.1 uncultured Eubacteriales bacterium | reverse complement strand
CACTCGGCACGTCCAAGCCGGACGCCGCCAATCACGGCTACGGTACGCAGATAGTAAAACGGCTCGTCGCGCAGTATAACGGATATGTCACTTATTCGGTGGACGGCAATAAGTTCGTCGCGGAAGCGATGATGAATCTCATGGATGATACTGCGAGAACGGGGGGGGGTTAATATATGAAAAAGCTTGCGATAGCAATATGCGACGACGACGAGACCGCGCTTATCGCTATAAGGGGCACGCTGTCCGGCATACTCGAAAAGATGAAAGTCCGTGCGTCGGTGGACGCGTTCGCGTCGCCGCAGCTCCTGCGCGGAGCGATGGGCGCCGACGCGTACGACCTGGTGTTCCTGGATATAGAAATGCCGGGTACGGACGGGATCGCGCTCGGACAGGAGATCAGGGAAAGCGGATGCGGTACGGAGATAGTGTATGTGTCCAATCGCGAAGATCTGGTATTTGAAACGTTCAGGGTGCGTCCGTTCGGCTTTGTGAGAAAGAGCCGTTTCATCAAGGATATATCCGACGTGATGCGCCTTTACACCGAAACGCATAAATCGCCGGCGGCGTCGGACACGGTGACGTTCAAGATCCATAACAGCGAGATATCCGTCGCGTGCGACGAGATAACGTACGTCGAAGGCGCCCGCGATTATCAGTATATACATCTTGTCGGCAAGGAACCCGTCCGTCTGCGGACGTCCATAAACGCTTTGCTTCAACAGCTCGAGCCGCTCGGGTTCATACGCATACATAAAGGGTACGTGGTCAATTTCAGATATATCCGGCGCATAGATCCGGCGTCCGTCTCTCTCACCGACGGAACGGAACTGCCGCTCTCGCGGCGCAGCGTCGAATCGGTCAGGATAAAATATATGCAGCTGTGCCGTACAAACGGATTCGTCCGGCTTTGCTGATACGGCATGCGTGAAAGAGAGCCTGCGCTCCGAAAAGGAGCGCAGGCTCTCTTTTTATGCCGCCGCCGCGACGAGCGGAGCGGCAAGAGCCGCTTGCAGACGTTTCCCGACCGCTCGCAGACGCGCGGCGGCGGCTTGTCGACGCATTGGCCGCTCGTTGTCGTCCTTCTGTTGAATATGCTTTCCCCGTCCGCTATAATGCGGGTAAATAAAACGGAAAGGAGGGGAAAACGATCAAAAAACAAAACAGACGGATCTAAGGACAGGGGAGATGATACTTTCCGAAACCGCTTAAAAAGCGGCGGACAAAAAATGGAGAAATCAAATGAGATCAAAAACATTGAGAAAATCCGGAAAGATCCTGGCGATGATCGTGATGTCGCTGATCCTTACGGTTGCGATCGTTATACCGACGGTTTTGACGGCATACGGCGCAGAATACTACAATTCGTTCATGAACGACAAGCCTTACAACTCCGATTATTCGAGTATCGACGAGGTGGCTGAGGCGAGCGCGAAAGTGGCGAATCAGATATCCGCGGAAGGTACCGTGCTTCTCAAGAACGACGGCGCGCTGCCTCTCGCGACGGACATGAAGGTAAGCCTGTTCGGCACTTCTTCCAACAAGATGAACCAGATGCGGACGGGGCTGGAGGATCAGGGCATAACGGTCAACCAGAACGTGAACATAGGTTCGGGCAACGTTGCTGCGACCGACGCCGCTCTTCCGCGCAACTACGCCTCCGACGTAAAGGAGAAGAACGAGCGCCTGTATAACGACGCGGCGATAATAATGTTCGACCAGGCGTTCGGATCTGTTTCCGGCGAGAACTCCGGCTTCGGCTTCATCCAGAACGCGCCCGTCAAAAAGGCGGAGGGCGGCTCCAAAGGACCCGGCAACGAAGTTGAAGGAACGGGCAACGGCATAACCGATCCTCAGAACGCCAGCGTGGAGGACTTCAAGGATTTCAACGGCAATCCCTATCTGCTTCCTTCGGGCGGCGAGTTCAGACAGGCGAATCTCGCTCATACCATTTACGACAACAAGGAAGAGAAGTACGTCACCGTATATGAAACGGGCTATAATCTCGAAGAGAAACTCGATGACGGCTCGACGGACAGATATACCGTAACGTATTACAAGCATCCTCTTATGCTCAGCGAAGCGGCGGAAGAGATCGTATCGTATGCGACGGATAATTTCGACACCGTTATCGTGCTGTTCATGAGCGCCAATCAGCTCGAAGTGGGCATACTTGACGAAAATCCCGGCGTGAACGCGATACTCTGGTCGGGCGACCGCAACGCGAACACGTCGCCGAACGGACGCAACAACATCCATCAGATCGCCAAGATCATCACCGGCGAGATCAATCCCTCCGGCAGAACGATCAATACGTGGGCGCGCGACTTTACGTCCGATCCCACGTGGGCGAACGACGGTAACAGCGGCGTGACGTACGCGTCCGTCGACGGCAAAGACGCGACCGAGTGGGAAGCTGCCCGTATATTCCACGGCTCTTCTTACGCGATGGGTCTGCGTCACGACGGACTTAACGACGGCAAAGACCGTTATTACATACGCCCGATGCGTATCAATAACAACAAGAGAAAGAACGCTCTTCCCGTAATGTACGAGGAAGACATCTACATGGGTTACCGTTATTACGAGACCGCGTATGCGGATATCCGCGACGGCAAGCAGACGTTCGAGGGCTACACCGACGGCGAGGCGGCAGCCAACGCGGATAAGTGGTATAACGACGCGGTCGTATATCCTTTCGGTCACGGTCTGTCTTACACGACGTTCAAGCAGGAGATCGTCGATGTGGAGAAATCGGATTGGGATAACCTTGCGAGCGTTTCCGGAAAAGACGCCGGCTGGGACGGCACGATAACTCTCTCCGTCAAAGTCACCAACACCGGCGACTATGCGGGCAAGGAAGTCGTGCAGGTCTACAATCATGCGCCTTATACCGACGGCGAAGTGGAGAAGGCGGAAGCGGGTCTCGTCGGATTCGAGAAGACCAGAACGCTCGCTCCCGGCACCTCGCAGACCGTCAAGGTCACGGTGAAGATCCGCGACATGGCGTCCTTCGACTGGGCTGACGCCAATAAGAATAGCTTCAACAGCTATGAACTCGACGCAGGCGACTATGAACTCAGAGTGCAGAAGAACTCGCACGAAGTCATCGCCGCCGCGAAATTCACTCTCGCACAGGACGTCATCCTCAATCATTCCGCGACGACGGGCAAGGAGATCAAACCCGTATTCAGCGAACGCAATCTCGAGGACACGCTCAGCTATGATCCGAAGACCAAGCAGAACATGGTCGAAGATGGCAAGATGACGCTTATGTCCCGCGCGACCGCCGGTAACGGATTCACGGGTACGTTCCCCGAGCAGAGCACTCCCGAGGATATGACCCGCAGCGAGGAATACTTCGATCTTCTCGACGCGTCCAACGATTTCAATGCGGATCATTTCTATACGTCCAACGAAATGCTCGTAGATCAGACTACGAACGGATATAACGTAATAACCACTCCGAGCGACAAGACTTATCCCAACTCCACTTCCAGCCAGAACGGTCCCGTAGACAAATCGTTCTATGAGCTTCAGTACGGCGATGATCCCGCGACCGTAGAGGGCGGCGAGGACAACTCCCAGCTTCCCTGGGCGATCACCAAAGATGAGTTCATGACGAAGACGGGCAACGGCGATAAAACCGATTGGTCTCAGATGGCGGACAGCGAAACTCAGGCTGCGGCGAAAGCGGCTGCCGGAGAGAACTGGATCCTGTTCTATGAGATGAAGGGCGTCGATCCCGACGGCACCGAAGCGCTCGAGAAGTTCGGCGGCAAGACCGGAAAACAGGTATGGACGGACTTCATGAACCAGCTCACCTTCGAGGAGATGAAGACGATCATACTGTACGGCGGCTTCAACACCACGACCATCGAGTCTATCGAACGTCCCAATTCCCGTCACTGCGACGATATGATGGGACTTTCCAGACAGGGCGTGCATAAAAAGCTCAGGATACAGTTCGGCGATTCGCCCGTCAACGCCGCTACGTGGAACAAGCAGCTCCAGTATGAGCGCGGACGCATGGTAGGCGAGTGCGGACTGTGGTCGGGCGTCACTGGCTGGTACGGCGTGGGCGGCAACCTGCATCG
>USNB01000122.1 GCA_900555875.1 uncultured Eubacteriales bacterium | reverse complement strand
GCGCGAGGGGAAAGCCCTCTTTTCAAAGAGGGTGTCCCCTCGCGAAAGCGGTGCGCAAGGATAAAAGCGGTGCGCAAGGATTTATATCTCGATCGAGCCTTGCTTTGCCTGACAGAGCGGGCAGATCTTGAATGCCGTTTTACTTTCAGCCTCATATCCGCAGTCCGCGCATTTCCATATGACGGGGCTGTCGGATCTATAGAGCGTATTCGTCGCAAGACGCTCGTGCAGATCGGTAAAGAGCGCCGCATGGCGACTTTCGACGGCGGCTACGTTCCTGAACAGTCCGGCGATATCCGCAAATCCTTCTTCTTCCGCCGTGCGTGCATATTCGGGATATATGCGTTCCGCTTCGTCCGTCTCGTCCTCCGCGCTCAGCAGAAGATTGTCGGCGAGATCCCATTTTTGCCTGAACGGATATCCGGATGCTATGTCTATATCGTCTATCGTCTTGTCCGAGGCGCTCTGTATGAACGAATAGAACATGCGCGCGTGATTGAATTCCTGATAGACCACTTCGTCTATTACGGAAGCGATATTCTTGTATCCCTTCTGCCTGGCTCCGTATTCCGCGAATTTATACCTGTTCTGAGCCATGCATTCGCCGGCAAACGCCTTAGCGAGGTTTTTGTAAGTCTTGCTTTTAATGAGTTCCATGATCTTCTCCTTTTCCGCATTATTATGCGTATGAGAGTATGCGTTTATGCGTGACGTCCGTCTGCCTGCCATGCGTTCCACTATAAGAAGAGCGGAAACGCCATATTCTACCGACGGTAGACATTTATTCTCTGCACTTCCGGCAGATAAAAGAGGTATCATAACGGTATACTAAGATCGCGGAGGGACCATGGGATATGAATATTTCCGTAGTATGCGACGTGCTCGGCTCCGGCAACAACGGTACGAGCGTTGCGGCGGGCGAGCTGATAAAGGCGATGAAAAACAGAGGACACCGTGTGAACGTCATCTGCTGCGATGAGGAACAGATCGGCAGGGAAGGATATTACGTTCTTCCGCAGCGTTCGTTCGGTCCGTTCAACGGCTATGTGAAAAAGGCGGGAGTGTCGCTCGCAAGACCGGTGGACTATATGCTGCGCGCAGGCATAAGAAATGCGGATGTGGTGCATTGCATGCTCCCGTTCAGACTAAGCCGCCGTGCGATAACCATCGCGCGCGAGTGCGGCATTCCGGTGACCGCGGGGTTCCATTGCCAGGCGGAAAATTTTTCCAACTATCTGTTCATGAAAAAGTCCGCGCTGTTCAATCGCATGATATACATGCGTTATTACCGTACCGTTTTTTCGCGCGTCGACTGCGTTCACTATCCGTCGCAGTTCATACGCGACGAATTTGAACGCGCCACGCATGCTACGGCTGGTAGGGTGATAAGCAACGGCGTAGGCGCGGACTTCACCCGTACTGACGTCGCCCGACCGAATTCGTTCAAAGGACGTTTCGTGATACTGTCCACCGGCAGATATTCCCGCGAAAAATGCCACGACGTGCTTATCCGCGCGGTGGGACGCAGTGCATACCGCGACGATATAGCGCTCGTGATCGCGGGCGAAGGCTCGCTCGAAGGCAGATACCGCGAGATAGCCGCGCGTGAACGCGTAGATCTCCGTCTCGGTTTCGTCGCGCGCAAGGACATGCCGTCGCTCGTCTGCAGCGCGGATCTTTACGTTCATCCGGCGGACGCCGAGCTGGAAGGCATAGCGTGTCTGGAGGCAATGAAGTGCGGCAGGACGATCGTGGTATCCGATTCCGCGAAGAGCGCGACGCGCACGTTCGCGGCCGACGGGCGCGGGATATTCAAAACGGGCAGCGCAGCCGATCTGGCGCGTCGCATAGACTATTGGATAGAGCATCCTTCGGAGCGGGAAAAGACGGGCGAGTATTACGCGTCCTGCGACAAAGTGCGCGACCGGGACGCGTGCATGGACGAAATGGAACGCATGTTTGCGGACGTTATCCGCGATCATGCAAGGGAGGCGACGGGTGAAGCGGCGCGTCAATTATTATACAGATGAGCGGAACGACGATTTTTCAGGCATGGAGATAAAGCGGGAGCCGCTGCCCGACGGATATAAGTATATACGCCGCGGCGTCTTTATCCGCTTGCTGTCGTTCGTCCTTTACCGTCTGATAGCTTTTCCTGTCGCGTGGCTGTATTGCAAACTGCGCCACGGAGTTCGCATCCGCAATAAGAAGGCGCTCCGGAGCAGTCGCGGGAAAGGGATATTCGTATACGCCAATCATACGCTGGCGGCGGGGGACGCGTTTTTCCCGTCTCTCGTGGCGTTTCCGCGGCGCACTTATATCGTTACGGGTACCGAAAGCGTGAACGTGCGCATAGCAGGTAAACTGACGCCGCTGCTCGGAGCGCTTCCGCTGCCGTCGCGTATAGCGGGTCACCGCGATTTTACCGCGGCGCTGAAAACGCGTATATCCGAAAAAGCATGCGTTTATATATATCCCGAAGCTCATATATGGCCGTATCATACGGGCATAAGGGACTTTCCCGATCCGTCGTTTCTGTATCCCGTTCTCTCGGATGCGCCCGTATATGCCGCGACGACGGTGTTCCGCAGACGTGTCTTACGCCGCCGCCCGAAATGCGAAGTGTACGTCGACGGACCGTTTTATCCCGATCCCGCGCTCTCTGCTGCCGAAAACAGATCTGCATTGAGGGACAAAGTGTACTGCGCGATGAAAGAGCGCAGCCGGCTGTCCGACTGCGAATATATAAAGTACGAGCGGGCGGATAATGCGGGCGAAGGCGGACTGCGTTGCGAAAAACGCTTGACAACGGAGGACAGAGCGGTTATAATATACCAAACCGAAGATGCGGAAAACGGATGCGAAGCGAGCGTACAGAGAGCCGGGGAGAGCTGAGAACCGGCGGCGGCGCGGCATTCTATGGGCCGCGGAGGTGCGCGGAGGAAATGCCGCGCCGCGAATGCCGGCGTTACGGCGATAAAAGTGCGGAACTGTAGTTCCGAAACAAGGTGGCACCGCGGATCTGTCCGTCCTTGACGATCATAAATGTCGGGGACGGTTTTATTTTGTTCCCCGACGGCAAAAAAGAACAGGATAAGGAGAAAGATCATGGAAAAGAAGATCCCCTACAAAGTGTATCTGACCGAAAACGAGCTGCCCCGCAAGTGGCTCAACATCAAGGGCTTTATGAAGAATAAGCCCGCACCCATGCTCAACCCGGCGACGATGCAGCCGTGCGTAAAAGAAGATCTGACGCCCGTGTTCTGCGACAAGCTCGTCGAGCAGGAACTGAACGCTACGGATAAGTATATCGACATACCTCAGCCGGTACAGGACTTTTATAAACTGTATCGTCCGAGCCCGCTGGTGCGCGCCTACGGCCTCGAAGAAGCTCTCGGCACTCCGGCGGAGATCTATTATAAGTTCGAGGGCAACAATACCTCCGGATCTCACAAGCTCAACAGCGCGGCTGCTCAGGTGTATTATGCCAAGGAGCAGGGACTGGACTCCGTGACCACCGAAACGGGCGCAGGACAGTGGGGGACCGCTCTTGCGATGGCGGGCGCGTTCTTCCATATGCCCGTAAAAGTGTATATGGTAAAGGTATCTTACGAGCAGAAACCGTTCCGCCGCAACGTGATGAACGTATACGGCGCGTCTGTCGTTCCGTCTCCGTCCGATACCACCGAAGCGGGAAGAAAGATACTTAAAGAACACCCCGGCACGAACGGCTCGCTCGGCTGCGCCATAAGCGAGGCGGTGGAGGCGGCAGTGACCGCACCCGGCGGAAAGACGCGCTATGTGCTCGGCTCCGTGCTCGATCAGGTGCTCCTGCACCAGTCGGTCATAGGACTCGAGACCAAGACCGCATTGGATAAGCTGGGCGTCAAACCGGACATCATCGTCGGCTGCGCCGGCGGCGGATCCAATCTCGGCGGACTTATCGCACCTTTCGTTGCGGATAAACTCGAAGGTAAGTCGGATGTGGATATAATAGCGGTCGAGCCGGCAAGCTGCCCTTCGCTGACGCGCGGTGAATTCAGATACGATTTCTGCGATACGGCAAAGACCACGCCGCTTGCAAAGATGTATACGCTCGGCTGCGGCTTTATCCCCTCCGC
>USNB01000121.1 GCA_900555875.1 uncultured Eubacteriales bacterium | reverse complement strand
TCTCCGCGCTTGATGATCGCGTCTATTGCCGTTTTGAGACGCTGCTCAAGCTCGCCCCTGTATTTGGTACCCGCCATGATACTGCCGATATCGAGTGAGAATATTATCTTATTCTTAAGCAGCTCCGGCACGTTGCCCGAAACTATTTCCCGTGCAAGCCCTTCGACGACGGCGCTCTTGCCAACGCCCGGCTCGCCTATCAGAACGGGATTGTTCTTCGTCTTGCGACAGAGGATCTCTATTATACGCTCTATCTCGTTCTTTCTGCCTATGACCGGATCGATCTTGCCTTCCCTTGCGCGCTGTGTGAAATCCACACCGAGGTCGCCTATCTCTTTCGGAAGCGCGCTCTTCCCGTCGGTCTGAGCGCTGCCGTAATTCTGAGAAGGCATATTGTTGATGTTATCCATTATATTGGATATATTCATACTCGGTTCCAGCCGGCGAAGCATCCTCGCCACATCTATATTGCGACTGAGGAAGGTATTCAGCGGCGAATCGTCATAAAACACGGAAGCAAGAAGCAGATGCTCGGTATATATGCAGTCCTGCTTGGAGATTATTGCGATCTTGCGCGCGTCGTCGAAAAGCACCTTGAAGGTATCGCTCTCCTCCGGCTCTTCGAGAGAATCCGTTTTTTCGAGCTTACCTATCTCGGCTACTATGCTGACGGGGCTGAGTCCCTCTCGGCGCAGTATTTCCGCGCTCACGCATTCGGTATTGTACATCGCATACAGCAGATGTATCGGTTCTACATATCTGTTCCGGTTCTGGACAGCTATCTGGTGCGCGAACGCACGACATTTTTTAACGTTGTCCGACATCGGGAAATTGTTGAAATAATCCATAACGACACCTCCTTATCTCGTTGTCATACTTTTGCGGTCAGGCTCTTAAGTTCAGCCGCCGCATTGGCTGCGCGATACAGATCGCGCTCGCCGTCGTTCATTATCTTCTTCGCCTGCGTCATCATGTTTGCGGGACGATATTTATCCAGCATAGCTTCGAACGCGGCAGTGTCCGTACAACTTATGAAACCGTAATAGACTCCTAATTTGACCAACGCATACTTTTCCTCGAATTCGTCGAAAGGAAGCCGGTATGCGTTCGTAAGGACTCCGTATGCGCGCATGATACCGTCGCGCAACATAACTTCGTTAGACTCGAGGAGCGCTTTGCGCGCGAGCACCTCGCTCTGCTCGATCTGCTCCACGACGCTCGCCACTCCGGATATTATCTCGTCCTCGCTCACGCCGAGCGTTTTGGAATTGGATATCTGATACAGATAACCGCCGCTGCGACTACCCTCTCCGTACTCTCCGCGCACCGCCATATCGAAACGCGCCGCTGCGGATACGCACTTGGAAAGAGAATCCGTCATGCCCAGCCCGGGAAGGAACATCAATGCCGACGCACGCAGCCCCGTACCGACGTTGGTGGGACATGCCGTAAGATATCCCAATCTTTTATCATAAGCTATGTCGCATGCCGAAGCTATCGTATCGTCTATCGCGCTTATGCGGGAATATGCCTGCGAAAGCCTGTTGCCTTTCATTATGCACTGCTCGCGAAGGTGATCTTCCTCGTTTACCATGATACAGACGTCGTTCGATCTGTTCGTTATGACTGCGGCGTTTTTGTTGCCGTGCAGCAGATCGTCGCTTATCATATGAAGTTCTTTGAGCGTCTCTGCCTGAAGGTCGGTCATATCGGCGATCTTGATCGTACCGAACTTTTCTCCGCCGCTTTTGAGCGCGTTTTCCGTCATCTCGAGAACTTTGGCGCTCTCCGCGTCTCCGAGACGTGCGGGAAATCTCATGCCCGCGAAATTACGCGCGAGCCGCACACGGCTGGATATCACTATACCGTTGCTCTTGTCGCTCATTTCGCACCTCCCTTAAGCTTTTTCATCTCTTCGTTGATCCTGGCTGCAAGCTGGAAATCTTCGACGGCGACCGCTTCTTCGCGTTTCTTGAGCAGCTCGTTATATTTTGCTTCTTCGGGAGAAACGGCGCTCTTTTCGGGCGATCTGCCCGTATGTTTTGTATCCTTCTGTATCTTTGCCACAGACCTCATTATAAGCGGCTCAAACGCTTTATAGCAGTCCGGGCAACCGAGAAATCCCGTTTTGAGATAGCTCTCGGCGGTACATCCGCACGTGGGACAAACCTTGTTTTCCGTTCTCGGCGCCGAAGCGTAGTCCTGACCGAAAGGATTATTTATGAGCGCCGCGAAAAAGTTATCGAACATATCGGGTATATCCGTCTTCATTGAGCCGTGCTTTTTCTTACATTCGGCACACAGATACCGTTCGGACATCACTCCGTTTATTATATTGGTTTCGTAATATACGGCAGGACGTATCCCGCATTCGTCACACATTCTGACTGCCATTGCTCTTATCCTCCTTCTTAAGCAGTACGGTCGCAAGCGAGCGCATCATGCCCGCACGTATGCTGTTTTTGCTGACAGACGGAGCGACTATCGCCTTATCCGTCATCACGGATGACAGCAGATCGGCGGTCGTCTTGTCTATTATTCCCGAATCGGTCAGCCGGCAAAGCACCTGCACCACGGTACCGTGAGACATTCCGCCGCTGACGGGAAGTTCCGCAAGTTCTTCGAGTAATTTGCTGCGGTTATCGCTGAGCCTGGTCAGGCTGATGTAACCGCCGCCGCCCCGCCTCGACTCGATCACGTATCCCCTTGCGGGTGTGAATCTCGTCATCAGCACATAGTTGATCTGGCTGGGCGCACATGAAAAATAATCGGCCAATTCGTTCCTGCTTATACTGACATTGTCTCCGTCGGCAAAAAGCTGTAAGAGGAACTGCTCTATAAGATTACTTATATTCGCCATTTCTCGCCCTCCTCGATCGTATCCAAAAAACGATCATGTCATTTTCCAATAGTTTGACTTTCTTTGACCTTTCGACTGTATTCTATCATCGCATCGCGCTTTTGTCAAGAGAATTTCATATATTTTTTAAAAATTTTTTCATGACGCCGATATCGTCTGAACACATCTTACGCTGCCGGCGCCGAACGATCGGATCTCAGCCGGCGGTCTGTGACGGATCTGCGGAACGCCGATCCGGATATCGTCTGCCGGATCGCGGTGAAATATCCGCGAGATAAAAAGCGACGCCCGCAGGCGTCGCTCGTTCAGTTTAATCGGCAAGAATGCGTTTAAGCGTCAAAACGGTTTTCCATTATGATATCCGTCTGCACGTCCGATCCGAGGATGAATTCATGCGAACCGACCGAGACGAAACCGTGTCTCTTATAGAATTCCTGCGCGGAAAGATTGTGTTCCCACACACCCAGCCAGACGCCGTCCGCATTTATCGACTTTGCGTACTCCAATGCCCTCTCCATCAATGCGCTGCCTATATGCATTCTTTTATATTCGGAAAGCACATACAAACGCTGTATTTCCACCCAGCCGTCACGGTTATTTTCCGTCTGAGCTTGCTCCGTATTAAGTTTCATATACGCCGCAGGACGACCGTCCGTTTCCGCGATAATAAACATGCTGTTCGGCGTATCCAGTTCCCGAGTAATCTGCTCTGTAGAAAAAGTACCGTCAATGTACTCGCGCATATCGCTTTCTGAATTAAAAGACGCAAAAGTTTCCCAAAATGCCTGCGCTCCGAGCTGCGCAAGCAACCGTGCATCGCTTAAGCCGCATATACGCAGATCGGGTATTTTAACAAACACATAGTTCATCAAAAATACTCTTGCCAGCCTTTTATGCTTAGGATATGACCTTACTGTCAATATGGTGGCAAGAGGATATACGATCCATAATATCGAAGCAATGCCCGACAGCACAGCCAACATAATACGCGAAGCAAGATCGATCTCATCAACAAATATGCAAATACCGCCGAAAGCCAAAGCAAATGCCAATAATAACGATGAAAATAATATAAGCGAAAAAATTACCGCTCCCTTATATTTTTTCAGTATATACCCGTTAAAAATGTCTTTTTTATTTTTCATATACTCTTCATATATAAATAGTTCTTTACCTACAGATACTGCCGTACTATCGTACGTCAGGTTACTCGCAACTTGCATTTTCGTTTAGCGCGCTTCGCGCGCCGCACTGTTTCCGCATC
>USNB01000120.1 GCA_900555875.1 uncultured Eubacteriales bacterium | reverse complement strand
AGTGAGCCATGAATTCAGCGTGATCCCCGGGATCAAAGAGGACGTCGCCGAGATAATACTCAATCTCAAAGGACTCAACCTCAAGGCTAAGTATGAAGACAATACGATCACCAAGACGCTTCGTCTTACTAAGAGCGAGCCGGGAGTAGTCACCGCGAAAGACATCGTGACCGATCCCGAAATAGAGATCCTCAATCCCGAGATGTATATCTGCACGCTTGACGAGGGTGCAAATCTCGACATGGAACTCACTGTAGCGAAGGGTCGCGGCTATGTCGTCGCGGGACATCTCAAGGATATGTCCAAGCCCATAGGCTACATCCCCATCGATGCGATATTCACGCCGGTCAAAGCTGCAAGCTACGCGGTCGAGAACGCGCGTGTGGGACAGAGCCTGGATTACGACAAGCTCACGATAAAAGTAAAGACGGACGGAAGCCTGAGCGCCAAAGACGTGCTTTCGCTCGCCGCCCGTGCGATCGAGGATCACATCCGCCTGTTCGCCAATCTTTCGGATATGTTTGCGGGTATGGATATACTCGTGTCCCGTCCGGAGGATCGTCAGCAGAAGGTGCTCGAGATGAGCATCGAAGAGATGGATCTGTCCGTGCGCAGTTACAACTGCCTGAAACGCGCGGGTATCCATACGGTGGAAGATCTCACCAAGCGCAGCGAAGACGATATGCTGAAGGTAAGGAATCTCGGCAGAAAGAGCCTTGACGAAGTCATCGCCAAGCTGAGAGGATACGGTCTCGACCTCAAGAGCAGCGAGGAATGACCGAATAAACACAAGGAATCACGATAATCATGGAAAACAGGAAATTAGGCAAAGCTACGGATAAGAGAATGGCGCTCCTTCGCTCGCAGGTGACCGATCTTCTTTGGTACGGCAGAATAGAGACTACGGTCGACAGAGCCAAAGAAGTTCAGAAGATAGCCGAAAAACTCCTTACTAAGGCTATCAACAGTTACAAGGACACCGTCAAGAAGGTGGAGACGCGTCAGCGTAAGAAGAAGGACAAGAAAGGCAACGTGACCGTTGAGGAATATAAGATCGAGCTCATCAACGACGGACCTGCCAAGCTCGCCGCACGCAGGGCGATCATGGCTGTCGTATACGAGCGCAAAGAGCAGAAAGGTTTCTCCGAGTCCAAGAGCGCATACAGAGTGCGCACGGGCAGGATCAACCATCCGCTTATCGAGAAGATATTCAATGAGTATGCTCCCAAGTATGACGAGCGCGCTGCAGAAAAGGGAACGAAGGGCGGTTATACCCGCGTTCTTAAAAACGGTTTCCGTCGCGGCGACGCTGCGGAGATGGCCATCATCGAATTGGTCTGAAGCCGTTTAATCAAATTCTAATCAAATTATAAAGGGCTTCCTCTTTACAGGCAGCCCTTTGACATTGTATAATTATATCGGAAACGGGAAGTTGCGGACGGTATAGTTCCGCCGTTATCGGATATAATCTTATACGCGCCCGTCTGTCTGGCAGATGCGGCTTACGTACGCTGATGCCGATACTCGTTTCCTTTGCGGTATAATAAGGGGACGAAGTCCCGCGGCGTCCGGCTGCGGGCGGGAAAACTATCGCGCAAGGAGTTTGTTTTATCCGATCATGATTTGCAGAAATTGTCATCGAGATGCAGGAAACGAAAATTTTTGCCCCTACTGCGGAGCTCCGATGAAGAGACAGTATTGTCCGCGGTGCGGCGTGCCTCTTCCTCCCGACGGAAGCGCTTGCTATTCGTGCGGCTGGACGGAAAAACACGCAGCCGCAGGTTCGCCGTATGTCTCGGCTCCCGAGGTAAGTTCTTCGGATAAAGGCCTGCTGTCCGGCAAACAGCGCAGCGAAGAGGCTGCGGCTGAGGCGGGCGCGCCCCGTAGAACGGTATTGCAGACGATATTCGGTCTGATATGCGGCATGGTAGTCCTTGCCGCTCTCGGAATAACGACATACATCATGTTGATGGGCAATATGTTCGTCCGCGACGGAACGCCTCTCGATCCCGTTACGATGTCTCCGGCGGAAGGCGGTTCTTACGGGCTCGTTGCACAGGCGAGCGAGCTGTTACGGTTTTTCATGGAAGATATGGTCGGCATGTTCACCGACTTGCTTGATGCCGGTTCTATACAACAGCTTATCGGGTTTATCCTCAGGATACTGATCACGGGACTGTATATAGTTGCCGCGGCGATAATCGCCATAGCCGCTGTGGCGGCGGTCATACGGTTCATCGTAGGTATGGCCCGCGGACGGAATTTCAGCATGGCGAGTTTCGCGGCAGTACAGTTAGGCGCGGTAGGCATGGTATGGTTTGCCGGACGCATGAGCGGATACGGCGATGTCGTCGGTTCCGGTTCGGGCACTTTTACCTGTCTGCTGCTTGCGGTCTGCGCTCTTGCGGCATGTCTGCTGTATAATATCGTATTCGCGGGGAAGCGGTTGATCAAATTCGGCAGTTTGCTCAAGCTCATCACCAACGCGGGGATATTTGCGTGCTCTGCCGTATGCCTGCTGTCCTTCCCGTTTGCGATCTCCGCAAGTTACGACGGCACGTCGGCGGAAGTTATCGGCGGAGCGATAAATATCGCCTCGGGATTCGTTAACGGCGGCGAAAGCGCGGATATTCCCTTGTTAGGTATCGTATACATGGCGGCGCTGCTCGTGCTGACGCTTAAATATGTGTTTACGTTGCCTTTCTTCGTAGGCAAAACGGCGTCCAGACTTGCAAAGACTTTCAAGTTCGACGGATATAAGGATAAGGGCTTCATCTATCGCTCCCTTCTGTTCCTTATCGGCGGCGTGATCTTCGCTGTGTTCGGCATCATGTACCTGTCCGATACTGGAGCGCAGCCATCCACCGACTTTATTGCATTCTGCATTTCCGTTGCAGCCGTGTTCGTGCTGGCGATACTGAACAGGATGTGTCTTAACAGAGATCAGGTTTGATCCTCATTAGCGGACGGTAAAAACTATATCTGCATACAAAAGCGAAGCGGAATGATACCGCTTCGCTTTTGTCGCGTAAAGGGGGATGACCGAGCGCGATGTTACATGCATGTTACATAATGCAACATGCATGTAACATGGAATGTAACAAGATGTAACGAGATGTAACAAGATGTAACTCGGATAGCTATTGCCATTAGACGTATTCCATGATATAATATTTATGTAGATATCATGATGAACGGGAGGTGATGTTTAGAGAGAGTTCCATTGTCGGCGCAGAATAAGTCATTCGTCGAAAACGTGACCGAATGCGAGTATGTGTTTGTATGACCAATTTAAAGGAGGTGTTGATTTGAAAAAGGCTGTAGTAAAGATATCGATAGCATTATTGCTTGCAGCGCTGTGTGTATTCGTATTTACGGGAAGTACATGTACATGTTTAAGCGACCCGGAATCGCCGCATTACGAAAGACGTGAAGTGGGTGATTTCATCGTGCGCTTTTACGACGACTATTGCGAAATAGAAGGCACTACGGAGCAGGGAAACTCTCAAAGATTTTTAGTGATCCCCGAATATATCGAAGGGGTGAAAGTAAGGTCGTTTGGCACATATAATCCGTTTTCTATTGCATCGACAGACCTTTTTGCGCCACAGATAAATAGTGATATTCTTGAGAAGATCTATTTTGAAGTAGCGCTTGATAACATATATCCATGGCTGGGCAGCATTCGTTCATTGAAAAAGATACTATACCCATCTATGGATATAGGAAAAGACAGTGTTATTGATTGTCAGGCATACTATCCGCGTAAAGCGTATGAAATGGTGAATGGGGACGTGTATTCGACCGGCACAAAAAGTAGAACTCGAGCGAACATCTCTTATTATTATAATTATGAAAATGCCAAAAATGACGGATATTATTGGATAGACGATTGTGATTACGGCAGCATTATAGAATTTATCCCGCCTGATCCGGAGCGTGATGATTACGTATTCGGAGGCTGGTATAAAGAACCGGAATGCATAAACGAGTGGGATTTTGATGATGACAAACTTCCCGAAGAAAAAAAGGGAATCAGAGAAACATATGAGGACGGGAAATTTTTCTTAAGTGAAGTGACGATCTATCAAGAGACCATATTATATGCTAAGTGGGAACCTGATCCCAAAGGAGGTGAGTAAAGAG